>NZ_AKIX01000039.1:0-212288 GCF_000282075.1 Brevibacillus sp. BC25 | reverse complement strand
GCTTCCGTGATATTATCCATGATGATCGATTGGATGCGGCAGCCACTCTGCTCAACATGAGCCAGCACATCGAGATAATGATGCAGCATCATGCGCAAGGCAGGGCTTTTCCGATAAGATTGATCGACAACGACACAGGACAGAAAATAATAGACTTGCTCGGGAGAAGTAGTTAAATCTTCGATATCCGCAGTCGTCATCAGGCTGTCTTTAAACGTCCCTTGCGCAATTTGCAGGTAGATATGCGGCTTGACGGGAAGCAGGTTCATAAAAGCAATGATGCGCCCATTCTCTTCGATCGCAACAACCGAATCGGGACGAAACAAATACCAATTGTAGCTCTCTTGGTACGGTGTAATAAATTCAGCATCATAATATTGAAGCTCGAGTTGTTCCATTTGTCTAAAATGCTCAAGGTGCAAATGCTCCATGATCTTCATAAATAAATCTCCTTCTTTACGCAAAGCGGCTTTGCCGTAGAGCTTCGGCTCGCTGTACGCTTTCTTTGGTCCAAGGTGGAGTCTTGGGATGAGCCATTATCTCCTCCAGTGTCATCCAAGATTAAATAGCGAATAGCTCGTTTGCGAGTTCCTCGAGTGTGCGGATATCTTGCAAAGGCAAACGATCAGGAAGCATGTAGAAAACGTCCATGGCATAGTGCTGCGTAAGCCCGTGTGCTTGACGATAGAGGGCTTGCGCCATCGCTTTGTGGGCAAAATCGGTGGTTAGCGGCCAATTGCTTGCCTCGAGAAATAATTTCAGCAAGGTCTTGTCACAATCGAACAAATCCAAGTGCAGCTTGGCGAACTCATAATGTCGATCTGTCACCATCATATCGCCCCAATCGATAATCCCGCTGAGACGGCCATTCTCCACAAATACATGACGGAACATCAAGTCACCGTGGACGACGACAGGATCAAGCGGACCAAGTCTCGCAAGATAGTCGTCAATTTGGGAGATCAAATGCGGCGGCAACGAGCTCTTTTTTGCAGCAGCAATCACATCCATGTCCGCCCAATCTGCGTGTGTAGCGATCCCGATTGGAGGTAGCGCATGGACTCTCGCCATTTGTTTTCCCAAGTCGGCAGCGACAAAGAGCTGTTGTTCGCAAGGTAGCTTGGCATTTTGCCAGGAGACGCCAGACATGCGTGTGGTAATCAAGTATGGCCATGGATGGTTGGCATCATCGAATAGGTACCCTTTGGCAAGCAGTCTGGGTGCAGCAATTTCCGGGTCGTTGGCGAGCAAGGTCTGTGCAGCACGTTCAACAGAATGGCTCTTACGCCATGGTTGTAAGTATCCGAATAGTTTGACTACGACATCGCCGTATAGAAAGGTAGGATACGTCCCGCCAATCCCGGCCACCAGCTCTTGATCTGCTTCGAACAGGTCATGACGTTTCAGAATGTCAGCAATGTAAGGCATCCAGAAGCTGGTGTCGTTACTGTACAATACGTATTCTTGCAAAGTTGTAAAAGTGGGAGGATGTACGGGTTTGTTCCTTGCTGAAAATACTGAACCATCCATAAAAATACCTCCTCGTATAGACGATTTTGCTGTTATTCCATCGTACTAGGTGACAGCTCGCAAATATAGCGTATAAATCTCTGGGTTTCCTTTGCCCGCTTGATTCTGTTCGAAAATAAAGATGGTTCGTTTGATTGGTAGCGTATTCGCAAGGATTCTTTCAGTAAAAGATGCCATTCACTGGGAAGTTCTTGCAGGGCTTGTTCTACGGCTTTTCTCTTCGGAATAATGCTCTCATGGGTGAGAGCGTAATAGATTCGGCATAAGGTGAAAACGGCGAATTCTACCCACTCATCGAGCATGAATTTCACCATGCTTTTTCCTTTCGGCGACCAATAATCATGTATATTGTATTTCATCGTTTCCCCGACATCAAACCACTGGGTAGGGATGTGTAATTCTTCAACACTTTTCCCCATAACGGCAATGCCTTGTTTCTTGAGGATCCACCACGTCACATGATTGATATCATAGTGACCGGATGATTTGAATGTCCCACTGTCAACGTAAGGATAAGGCTCCAAGGAGGGATTGGTTTTTCCGATGTCATCCAGCTTGATATACATGCCGTCCATTCTTTTAGCGAGTGAGTTGTCGTTTTGGAGAGCATGATGAATGTTCTTGAGCGTTTCTCTTTCGGCATTCGTTAACCCTCTATGCAAGAGTGTAACAAAATCAATATCGCTCTTATCTTCCTCGAAGCCTGACAGAGCAATCGAACCATACAAATACACACCATAGATGACATCAGGCAGTTCTGCCATGAGTCGTTGCGTATAGTCGTGTAATAAAGGTCTAACGCTTTCCGGGATTCTCGTGTTCATAAGGAAACTCCTTTTTGGTTATCAATGCTAGCTTGATGTTCATCCTGTAATCATGCACATTGGCTGCCCAACTTTCTCGAATTCATCTGTGAAATTGATTTTTGTATAGAAGCTTGTCGCGTCTTGCGAGGATATAAGGAATACGAGAACGCCATCGCCTAAAAGCTCAGTAAGGTGGTTGAGTAAGTGCTTTCCGATCCCAAGCTTCTGGTAATTTGTATGTACCGCCAAGTCGTTTATATAACAATCAAATGTATGATCAGTCATGGCACGCAAAAAGCCGACGAGCTCCTCTAGATATTCAGAACTTGTTCTGCTGTAAGTGGCGGATTTTTTTGAAAAGCGATTTCCATAATTTTCATACCCCCAGTAAGTGAAATAAAGTTTACTTGGTTTTTGATTTTCTCGCAAGATGACGTCGATTTGCTAGAAACGCCTGTTCCTACGAGAAATAATGCTCTTGACTTTACACTCAACTGGAGAGTGTAGAATCTAAACGACAAAATCAGAAGAGAAGGTGAAAACATTGTTTAAAATCAGCGAATTCTCCAAGCTGAGCCGTATTCCGCTGCAAACTCTACGTTACTACGATCAAATCGGACTCTTAAAACCAGCCAAGACCGACGAATCGAGCGGTTATCGGTACTACTCTGCGGAACAACTGCTGAAGATCAATCGAATTGTGATTTTTAAGGAATTGGGATTCACGTTGCAGCAAATCTCGAAGCTATTTCATGAAGATATATCAGCTGAACAGATTCGCGGTATGCTGAAGCTCAAAGAGAGTGAGATCGAGCGCAATCTAAATATCGAACTCTCCAAGCTTTCCCGGATAAAAGAACGAATGCAGCTTGTGGAGTGTGAGGGAAAGATGGATAAAGAACAAGAAATCGTTGTGAAGCACGTTGAATTCATGCACATGGTTACTTACGCTTCCACGGGCACGGTTGACGATATCCCAAATCTTTTCGATATCTTCGATGGCCTGCTTGATAGCCGAATCCGATCTGCCTTATCCGGCCCGCGAACGGTGTTATGGAACGTATCCGGCAGCTCGGCCCATGAGTTTGAGCTTGAGGCCGGTTATGTCGTGAAATCGGAAGCCCTTAGGCTGCCCGAACATCTTCATTTCCGTTCCCTGCCCTCGGTGACGATGGCCACGATGTTATTCCGTTCGGATTCAGGATTTTCAGAGACGGCATGCTTAAACCTTGCTGAATGGATTGAGCAGCAAGGCTTTCACATAAGGGGCGACCAGCCCGGTAGAGAATTCTATGTTCCACTACCTGGAAATCCGGGTGTTAATCTCATCGAAATCCAAATTCCAATTGAAGATAATGAGGAACGTTCATGAACAATAAATGGGTCGTTTATTCGCTTGCACTGGCGGTGTTTCTAATTGGGACGATTGAATATATAATAAGCGGAATTCTTCACATAGTAGCAGCAGATCTTGGGATTACGACATCCGCAGCGGGGACGCTCGTCACAGCGTTCGCCCTTGCCGCAGCAATTGGCTCCCCCGTCGTGATCGCTACAACCATCCGGGTGGACCGAAGAAAAATACTGCTTATGATGCTCGGCATTTTTATTTTAAGCAGCATCCTGGTCTATTTTAGTCCTTCGTTTGAGATGATGCTAATGACTCGAATAATCCAGGGGCTCAGCGGAGGGGCTGCCACGGTGATTGCAATGGCTGTCGCAACGCGTTTGGTTGAAGAGCGTAATCGAGGTCGTGCAATCGGCACTATTCTGATAGGGTTAAGCAGTTCGCTTGTTTTAGGCGTACCTGTAGGCACGTTATTAAGCGAAACGCTTGGGTGGAGAACCTTATTCGTCATCGTTGGGTCGCTGACGGTAATTCCGCTGCTTGCGGTTTTCCTCAGAGTCCCTTCCATTACGGAGAAGAGAGCCATTACGCTCGGAATGCAGCTTTCAATTTTGAAGGATAAAAAGATTGTGCTTGCGGTTCTCATTACGCTTTTCTATATAGGAGGATACTCTGCACTGTTTACGTATATATCACCCTTCTTGCAATCGAATGCCGAACTGTCTGCGGCGGCCCTTTCCGGCATTTTGCTGCTTTCAGGGATTTGCAGTTTTGCCGGCTCCAAAATCGGAGGCGTCGCAGCGGATACGAAAGGGTCCAAGTTCACAATCTATGCCGGACTGTCGCTCCAAGCTGGAACGCTACTGTTGCTGACCTGGTCAGACGGCTTGATCTATGTTGTCACCCCGTTGATCATGATGTGGATGGCTGCCACATGGATGACCTCCCCGGCACAGCAGTTATATTTGGTTACCTTGGTGCCCCAGTCACCGGATATTGCTTTAAGCGTCAATACTTCGTTTCTCCAATTCGGCTTTGCTATTGGCTCAGGAATTGGGGGATTGATGATCAGCAGTTCCTCTATAGACAATCTAGGCTTGGCAGGATTTGCATTGGTCTTGCTAGCGCTTCTACTGGCAGCCTGGTTGTTTGCTTACGATAAAAAAACCGGACACGCAGCGAGAAACAATGACAACAGAAGCGTCTATACAGAGTAAGAATTCTCCAACAACTCTCTCCTTATGCGTCAAATACCCCCCTCTTTTTGTGCAAGTTGATTCGAAATTCTCTTGTAAGAAATACAAAGATGAGGTAAAACTTGGATGTATCTTATGCCGATACAAAGAGAGAGAGGACCAAGCGTCTGAATGATAAGAAGGTGAGGATCTGCGATGAACTTTTTCAAAAAGCTATTCGGTGGCACGAACAACGGAGAAAAGGCAAAGGACGGCACTACAATTTACACATATGACCAGCAGGCAACTTATGAACCCCCAGCTCCTATGGAATATGTAGAAGAAATCGGGAACCACTTTGAAACAGCATTTGCGGGAAGAGAGAGCAGTGTTTTTCACGAAATTATTTCCGATACGATCCATATCGATGTGAATGTGATGAGCCCTACAGAAGAAGAACCATTTTGGGTTCTGTATACGAATGGGATGAGTGACTTACCGATGACGATCCCGGATGAAATACAGGAGCAGATGGAAGAGAATATCGAGCGAGCAGAACTGATGATATTTTTGCCGGCTTCCTGGGAGCTGACACAAGAGTCGCTACAGGATGAAAATAACTACTGGCCAATCAGACTAATGAAGCAGCTGGCACGGTTTCCTCATCAGTACAATACATGGTTGGGATACGGACATACGATACCGAATTATCAGGAATATGAACCATATGCGGATGGTACGGGTTTAAATGGAGTCGTTTTGTTTCAGCTATCCGAGGAGATCAGTGTCATTCCCACCAAGGACGGAAACAAGATTCATGCCTATTTCTTAATTCCTTTGTATAAAGAAGAGATGGAATATAAATTGGAGCATGGCATGGATGCGCTATTGGATAAGTTGTTTGAGCTGGAAGATGACGCGCTTATTCTGAATCCGAATAGAAGAAATACGTGCAAGTAAAAATATACGAATTCCCCACCCCTTCGATTGGAGGCAAACGATGATCCATTTTCGAGTCGCAACAGCAAAAGACCTGAATAGAATTGTTCAAATGCTTGCGGATGATGAATTAGGTAAGACGAGAGAGCGTTACGAAACTCCGCTACCAGAAAGCTACATAAAAGCGTTTGAATCCATTGATGCAGACCCTAATAATGAATTGATTTTGGCGTGCCGTGATGAGGAAATTATTGGTGTGCTTCAGATTACGTTTACTCCTTATCTGACACATCAAGGTAGCTGGAGAGCGACGGTTGAGGGGGTTCGGACTGCATCTACGGAAAGGGGGCAAGGAGTTGGGAGCAAGTTAATCGAATGGGCCATACAACGGGCGAAAGATCGAGGCTGCCATCTGTTTCAACTAACGACAGATAAACAACGCGAAGATGCGTTGCGCTTTTATGAACGATTAGGATTTAAAGCGACGCATGAGGGGCTGAAAATGAAGCTGACGATCGACTAACAAAAGTACGATGGAGAAGGAAAACGGGTTCCATATACGTAATATAGAACCCGTTGCTACTCGGCAATGACCGAACCAAGTCAGTCACGTTGTCTTTGCCTATTCGATTTCAATTCGATTAATATCACCAACATCCAAATTACCAAGCTGTATGGAGAAACTTGGTTTCCCCGGACTTCTCAAAATATAGCCGCCCCAGTCCCGGCCGCCGTAAGCCGTATACCCAGAGATATCTATGCCGAAAATGTCTTTAATAAGTGGCTTGGTTACGGGAATGACTTCATTTAATGCTTTGATTTTATAGTTATCTGTTACATGGCTCACTTCATACACTTGACCTGTATTTGCTCCGATCATTACCTCATATTTCTTTTGTTTATTCATGAGCAACCATTTATCTTCACTTTCGTCTGAGCGTTTTTGGGCTTGGGTAAAGGAAAGATTTTTTTCATTGGATAAACGCATCAAGGCTGTTTGCGCGATGGAGATGATCTTTTGGTCGACGTCTTCTAGGTTGTAATTCAATGTGAAACCAGACACTTTATTTGTTGGGAAATCGACTCTGACGTACTGTTTGTGTTCTGTCCAAAAGGAAAAATATGCCTGATTCTCACTTTTGAAAAAACCGGTACTTTGGAAGGTAACCTGTTGTTTCGTATCCTTAAATGCTTCTCGTGCAGTCTCTACATATTTATGATAGGGCTTCGGTAATTCGTTGATCGCAAACTTCGCGAAGACGGTAAGAACCTCTGTGGTACCAGGCTTAAAAGTTACGATAGCTTCTCTGGATTCTTGATCCTTTGCTTGTACACTATAGGAGTCTGCGTCTTTCTCAATCTCTCTAAATGGGAAGGTCTTCTGAATGCCACTCGCATCTTGTACGGCTTTTTGAGCAGCAGCAAAATACGTTTGTTCTTCAGGAGACAAGGCTGCTGCACTGCTCGTTGATTCTGCTGGTGCAGAAAATGGTTTCATCCAGAAAAAACCGAACAACAGGCCGCAGGTGATCAGCCCTTTTGCCATCCATCCATAGAACATTCTTCGCTTGTTCACTTTTAGAAGTCTACCTCCTTCTTCTCGCACACCCTTTAATATTGCTTGGTTTCGTTCTCGGGAAAGGATTTGCTCGGGGAATTGATTCAATTCTTCCAGAATGATCTGCTCATCACGTGATGGCATCGTTCATCACCTCCGCAATCGAAACATGCATTTTGTTTTGAATCGCTTTTATTGCTCTATGCAAAGTAAGATTGACCTTGGCTTCCGTCCATCCCAAAACCTCCGCAGTCTCCTTGCTCGATAATCCCTTGATTCCTCTGAGTATCAACACGTCCCGATAAGAAGACTTTAACTGATTGATCATTTCATAGAGCAGACGCTTGTTTTCACTTAACATCAGCGACTCTTCCGGTGTTTTGTCGTGAGACACGAGGTGCTGTAAGAAGATATCCGGCAACCAGCTGATTAGCTTTGTCTTGCGTCTTTCATCGATTGCTACGTTTCGTGCTATGGCAAACAGCCACGTTTTTGGATTCTCAACCTCTGTTCCCTGCATAGCTTTGAGGGCACGAATAAAGGTCTCTTGAACCAGATCGTCGATGTCTGTTCGTCCCGTATAATAAACGAGAAATCGATATACATCTTGGCTGTATGTGAGAAACCATTGCTCGATTCGTGCGCCAAAATGATCATCCACTGTGTTCCACCTCCTTATCACTGTATAGACGGAGTAGCTGCTGACAATCTTTCACTTTCATGAAAAAAAATGAGACACCCCGGATAATCAGTCAGGTGTCTTCGCTCTACTATATCATTGATTGGAATCTCATCCTCGACAATTAGGATGGTAGCCACTTGGATCACCTCTCGTAAAAGCGGGACGCAGATTAGTTGCGTCCCACTCTAGTAGCGGTATTTAGCCCATAAATGTGATTTGAATTCGCGTGTTAAAGCGATCGGTAACAACCCAGCCCGCTGGAATCTGTTGATTATACCTGATCCATCAGGACAACTAAGAAGAGACCTAGACTTGAAGCCATACTTTTTTTAAGCATAAACAAGCCACCTTTCTTTTATTTTCATCCATTATTTGTAATTTAAATATATTTTTAACAATCGCAAAACGACGTTTTTGTGAAATGCTCTATATTCATTGTCTTGTCACAAAATGAAAAAGAGGGCACGAGTCCCTCATGCGAAAACTACCTATACATTAAAAAATTCTTTCGCAGTCTTGGTAGTTGCGCTGGCCACTTCCTCAGGGCTCAACCCCATACATTGCGCGACTGCGTGCAGTATATGTCTCAAATACATGGGCTCATTCCGACCATCCACAGGCTTTTCTTTCAAATCACGAGGGGTTAAAAATGGCGCGTCCGTTTCAACCATCAAACGATTCAAGGGAATCTTTTTGACAAGCTCCCGAAGATGCTTCCCACGTCGTTCATCACAAATCCATCCCGTAATCCCGATATGAAAGTCCATTTCTAAATAGGTTTCCAGTTCCTTGGAGGTTCCGGTAAAGCAGTGTACAACCGCACGAGTGATACTTTGACGATGCTCTTTAAGGATCGAGACAAAATCAAGGTGAGCATCGCGTTCATGTAAAAACAACGGCAGTTGAAGTTCTGTGGCCAGGGAAATTTGTTCGATGAACCATTTTCTTTGAATATCACGCGGGGAGAAGTCACGGTTATAATCCAACCCGCATTCTCCAATCGCTACCACATGGGGAAGAGATGCCAGTTCTCTTAATTTCATGATCGTCGATTCATCACAGCTTTTTGCATCGTGAGGATGAATCCCTGCCGTAGTGTACAGCTTTCCTTTGGAGCGACTCGCATATCGTGAGGCATCCATACTGTTTCTCAAGCTTGTCCCTGTCAAAATTAATGGATAAATTCCTTGTTTCTCTGCTCTGGCAACGACCTCATCGCGATCTTGGTGAAAGGAGCGGTGCATCAGGTTTACGCCTATATCGATGATCTGTGTATTCAAGAGAATCAATCCTTCCTAGTAAGAGGTATGAGTACGTACTGATTTTCACTGAAATTCCTATTTTTGGTTGTGTTTCATTATAGCTGATCGAGTTGTGATGTTCTAGAGACGAAAAAACCTCCCTGCGGTGACAGAGAGGAATCGTTTCTTTCTATTCTCATGAAGGAATGGCATCTAATGCTCGCCTTACTTTCCTTGCGAAAGCAAGAGGTTTATCAACTGCTTCAATATTTACATATATCAAGCGGGGACGATCGAATAACCATTCATTACGGACAGACGAGACTTTGATGCCTTGATTCCGAATGGCTGTAATGAACGGATTGACTTCTTTCTGCAAGAACGCAGCTCTCCCTAAACAAAGGGCCTTACCCGTTTTTGGATTCAAGGATTCAAATGAAAAAGAAGACGTTACGCGAAATCTTTTCCCCAAAATGATCGCTTTTATTTGATTTCGATTGATGGTCGAAACGCATTTTCCGCCAGCAAAGCCAAATTGCCCCCTGATAATTCTGGAGAACTGCTCACAAAGTGAGACTTTTTTTGGCATTCCTCGTTTCCTCCCTGTTTTTGTTTATCGTATGAAGACAGGTATAGGATGGAAACGGATGATGGCCTATTCTACGGTGTATGAAACGAGAAAGGACAGAGCGTCAGAGACGGCTCCATCCTTTTGCCTATCACCCAAAGTGAAAGATTTTCTATTACTCAACCAAAAATCTGCTTATAAATCAGATCAGCATTCTCTTTCTTTACAAACTTTCGAACCTTGCCTTCTTTATCGATAAACGCCCAACGATAGCCCCATTGTGCATCTTCCTCTGGCGTTGGTTTGTACGCAAACACTCCTTTGTTTGAGCCTTTCCAATCAGAGTCGGGTCCATATTGATTGTATTGCATCAATGCATGTTCTTTATAAACGTACTTTCTAAGAGTCTGTTCTTTATCCAAAAAGGCCCATCGGTAACCCCATTGCGCTTCTTCCGCTGGTGTTGGTGTGTAAGGAAATACTCCCGCTGGATAAAGGTTTAAATGACTTGTAGATTCACTTATCTTTGCTTCTGCTGCTGTAGGTACTGTATAACTCACTACTCCTGTTGCTACCATTGTAGCTAGGAACATTGCGCTCATGGCTTTTTTGTTAATCATATGAATCCTCCTCTTGTTCTTTGTTGGTAAATGTAAAATATTGGTGATATGTATAATATAATAGAAATAAAAGGGAATTAAAACAGATGAATCCATATTTTTGAATAAATCACACAGCTCGTCTCTTAACATAGAGTCGATCGTTTTAATCTACTCCTTTTAATGATTCAATCATATTGATGTTGGTTACTTTTCTCCGTAGCAGTAGATTGGACAGAATCGTAAGCAAGTAGGCAAGAATAATAGAAACCAATAGGATAGGAATAGTTAATTGATCCGGGATCTGCTGATGGGTACTAGACAGTGCCTTGACAATCATGGAATAAACGTAACCGCTTATCGGCAGAGCTACAAGGATCGCAAATGTAGTGAGTATCATGTTTTCAAAAAAGATAAGTCTGTTTATTTTATGTTTTTGATAGCCTAATACCTTAAGTGTTGCAAGCTCGCGATTCCTTTCATAAATGTTGATGGAAGAGATTGTGTATATCGCGCCAAAAGAGAGGATGACGGCGCAAACAATAAACATGATAAATACAAAATTGTTTTGTTTCAAAATATATTCAGCGGTTTTCTTTAGATCATCTCTATCTGAAATGGTTTCTACATGAGGATCTTGTTCAAAGAAGTTACGAACGCTAGTAAGATCTACAGAGCTATTTGCTTGAACGAAAAGCGAGGTTGGGCTGTAGTCTATGCCAAAGCTCTTTATATAGTCTGGAGTGATATAAAACGAAGGATTCGAATACTGCGTAGAAATATGTAAAACCTTCATTTCAACAGATTTATTTTTAAGCTCTGGTGCTTGGAACGTTATTTGGATGATATCTCCTGCTGAAATATGATATTTGTCGGCATAGGATTTTGGTACCAGCACACCATTATGACCTAAAGTGATCCGGTTTTCATTTTTGTCAAAGAAATGGATGAGAGTGTTTTCTTTTTCAGTAACTACGAGAGTGGCATTATCTTTTTCATCACCGTTTATGAATTCAACAGGAAAGGTGGATAAATAATAATGATTTTTCATACCGGAGGGGAGCTTTACCGTATCAGTAGATGTTTCCATCGAATAATCTACTCGTAAATCATACGTATAGACATCTTCAATTTGGCTAGCTACTTTTTGCAAGGCAGATTGAGTACCAAAAGCAGTGATTAATAAGACCGTGCTTACAACAACGCCAATTGAGCTCGCTAAAGCTTTTTGTTTATTGAGGAAAATATTTCTCAAAATGAGCTTGTAGCTATAGGAAATATGACTCCAAATTCCCGGAATTCTTTCTATCAATAGCGTTTTCATCTTCTTTGGCGGTTTAGGACGCATAGCCTGAGCCGCACGTTCTTTTAATAGGGTTCTACCACTTAAGTAACATGCTAGGATTCCAAAAGCACTGGAGAAAATAATGGGAGGAATGAAAGAATAAAAAGAAAGGGAGTATGTAATGCCAGGCAGAGAGTAGGCTCTTGCACTCGATGCAGTTACGAATGGAACAAATACGAGAGAGGCAATAACACAACCGATGATTGAGCCTATGATACCTGCCAGCACAGGGTATCCCATGTAATGAAGCATGATGTTTCTGTTTTTGACACCTAAAGCCTTCATAATACCTACTTGGTTTCTTTGAGAGTCAATCATTCTCGACATGGTAAGAAACAGGATAATGGCTACAATCAAAAAGAGAACGAAAGGGATAACCATACTCATCAATTTGTTATTCTGGATCGTTTCATTTATTTTCGAATAGCTGAAAGTCCGTTCTTTACTTACTTGGTTTACATAAGAAAGGTGTTTGGATTGTCCTTCAATGGATTGACCCAATTTATCAATATCGTAACCTTCTGTAGCATCGATCATGATTTCATTATAGGAAAGACCACCTAAGATTTCAGGGATTGTCTCTTCGGCAATATAAGCGACTCCGTAGGTTTTATGGTCTTGTATTTCATTCTTTTTTGCATGTTCGACATTCTCACCCAAGCCGCTAATGGTAAACGTAAAATTCCTTTCATTCGCGTTAATACTGATTTCATCGCCGACTTGAAAAAGATGTTCTTTTGCATATCGAGAATCTAATAATATCTCATTCTTTTTTGACGGGATTCTGCCCTCAATTATAGCAATCGTGTTTATTTCGTTTTTGACAGGGATGGAATGAATTTTCAAAGAAGCTTTATCACCTTCAAAGGCTTGTGTGGCATCAAAGGTATAGCGTCCTTCCACTTTTTTAATGCCTTCTATTTCACTTAAAATAGCGACATCATTTATGGAAATTTGATTGTAAAATACATGCAGGTCGCTTAAGTTATGTTCTTGAAAATAACCTTCTGTATAAGCACTAAGATTATTGCTATAAGTGACTAGCCCCCCATAGAAAAAGGCTCCTACTGCGATAACCAAAACAAAGGCGATAAATTGCCCGATCGATTGTTTGATATCCCTTACTAATTTTAAAAATAATTTCATCTTCACCACTCAATCCCTTCCACACTGTGCTTTTCACGATTAATGGTAACGCTTTCAATCATTCCGCTTTTCACCTTAATAATTTTGTCAGCCATAGGAGCAATGGCGGAATTATGTGTGACCAATACGATGCACTTTTTCGTTTCTTTGTTCAAATCCTGGAGAAGCTTTAAGACGGACTTACCTGTCACATAATCCAATGCTCCGGTTGGTTCGTCACATAGTAAAAGCAAAGGATTTTTGGCAACAGCTCTCGCGATTGCAACTCTTTGTTGTTCGCCACCAGAGAGCTGAGAAGGGAAGTTTTTCATACGATTTTGTAATCCAACTTTATGTAAAATCTCTTTCGCATCCAGATGGTTTTTACATACTTCCGTGGCAAACTCAACATTTTCGAGAGCGTTTAAATTCGGAATTAAGTTATAGAATTGAAAGACAAAACCAACTTTCTCACCGCGGTATTGCGTTAATTTTTTTTCGTTGAACCGGGTGATTTCTTGATCGCCAACAAATACTTGACCTGAGGTAGCCGTATCCATTCCGCCTAGCAAATTCAAAATCGTACTTTTACCAGCACCACTGGCACCCAAAATAACGACGAATTCTCCTTCTGCGATGGAAAAATCAACACCATTAAGCGCCTTGATTGGCACTTCTCCGATTTTGTATTCTTTCGATACTTTTTTGAATTCGATTAACGTCTTCACGGATTACATCTCCTCGGATCTTATTCTTGAAACTTAAATACCATAATATACCAAGTGGGAGTAGTTACATCCCGCAGTCGATGTATTTTGACATCGGTCTCCAGTAGGAGTTTGATCTCGCGTGTTCTCTACACGACCAGTATCGCCTTTAAACGGAGCAGCCTCTAAAGGGCTACTCCGTGTCCATACTATTTCCTCACGAGAAACCAACGGGGGATTAACACCTCACATGTTTCCGTTTGAAGCCAAGTTGATCTTTACTTACTGCCTTTTGAATATTATCGAAAGCATTTAGGAACTTGCTTTTTGCTTTGTCTTTTTGGACTTCTACAGGCCCTACTGCTTTTGCGATTTCGACCGCCTTATCGTGGAGTGGCAAATAGGAAGTCCCCACGGTGTAAATGAAATTATTCATAGCATATTTCGTTCGATCGGGAGAATCGTGAATCGTATTTTTCACAGTTTCAAGCATATTGGCAATTTTGCTTTCGGTAAATTCACGATCTGGGCGATTACCCAAAAGCCAGCAGTAACAGCTCCAGCCCGCAGACATTCTGAGCTCTTCGCCGCTTATGATCCAGTGATCAGCAACTTCTTGGGCAATATCTGCTTCAGATAAGGTTACTGCAACCACATAATCGGACAGCATATAAAAATAAGCTGAATCCATCCACCGATCAAAATCCGGCTTGGTCATTGCTTTTGGATCTGCGATCACTCCGGCAAAGTACATGGCGTCGTAGTTCCCGGTAGCGTAAAGCTGTTCAGCCAAGGGTTGATTGATCTTGATTTTTCTCGCCATTGGCTTCATAGCGCCTGTAGCCACGCCAAAAAGTGGTTCGTGAGCGCCATTGGATAGATAAATTTTCTTGGTTCGTTCCTTGCCGAGAGCTTCAAGCTCTTGCATGACCATTTTTAAATCCATCGTATATCACTTCTTTCATTGACGGGTATTTCCTTAAGATTATAACCATCAAATCCATGACTCATGAGTCTCGATATCAGGGGTACCCGTTTAAAATGATTGACTATATTATTAGTGATTATTATAATAACTACCATAGAATTAGAGGTTATTGCAATAATCACTAAAGATAAGTATTCAAGGTGGTGGTTTTCTTTGGATGAAATTTATAAAGAACTTCAGAAATTAGGATTTTCACAATATGAATGCAAAGCATATATAGGGCTTTTAAAGCAGTCTCCTATAACTGGATATGAGATTAGTAAAAGATCAGGTGTACCTCGTTCCATGATTTATGAAGTATTAGGGAAATTGTTAGATAAAGGAGCAGTTTATACGGTACCTTCTGAACCGCTGACCTACTCTCCTTTGCCAGCTAAAGAATTAATCACGCGATTGCGTAATTCCTTTGAGCAATCATTTGATTATCTTGAAAAAAATCTATCTGCCTTAGAAAGTGAACAGCAAGTAGACGTGGTTCGACGGATTAGTAGTGATGAACTGGTTATCACTGAAATGGTTGACATGATAAACAAAGCCAGAGAAGAACTATGGTTATCGATTTGGCAACCACAGGTTTCATTTATTAAACAGGATGCAGATAAGCGGGTAAAAGAAGGTATCCCTGTATTTTCCATTTTGTTTGGAGCACCCGATACCGAGATAGGTGCAACCACTCATCATGATTACATGTCTCCTAAAGTAGCAGAGGAACGTATGAGTGGTCGTTTAACCATTGTCTCCCGAGACAACGAAGAAGTATTAATAGCAAATTTCGCTCCAAATACCGCTGCATGGGCTATAAAAACACAAGACCCAGCACTTGTATTAGTAGCAATGGAGTACATCAGGCACGACATTATGTTTGCACAATTAGTTAAGGAAATTGGCCCCGAGAAAGCCGAAGCTGTCTGGATTAACCATCCTGACCTGTTCCATGTGGTTACAGGAAAACGGTTCAAGTAATTTGAACCGTATTTTCTTTCACTTTTTCATAGTAGTTATGGCAATAACTCCCTGAATGTAAATCAGGCTAAGGAGGGATAAAATGGGTTTAGCGAATGACCAAATCGAAACGGTAGCAGATTCAAGAGATAAGGATACTTTTCGCCAAGGTGTAAAGGATTGTGTCCCTACGTTACTGGGTTATTTAAGCATTGGATTCGCTGCTGGTGTTATCGAAAGGACAGCGGGTCTGAGTATAGCTGAGATAGCCCTGATGTGTTTAATTCTTTATGCTGGCTCAGCCCAATTTATCGCTGCCGGAATGATGGCAGCAAGCAGTTCGATTACCACCATTATTATTACGATTTTCTTTGTTAATCTTCGGCATCTTTTACTTAGTGCAGCCCTAGCACCATATTTTCGGCATCTTTCTCCGCTTAGAAACATGCTAGTAGGGTCTCTACTTACCGATGAGTCGTTTGGTGTTGCTATCAACGAAGCTGCAAAAAAGAATTACATTAGTGAAAAATGGATGCACGGTCTAAATATAACGGCTTATCTAAACTGGTGTATAGCCAATATAGCCGGAGCATTCTTCGGACAATGGATTTCAAATCCTGAAAAATTAGGTTTGGATTTTGCTTTGACAGCGATGTTTATTGGGCTTCTGGTACTTTCGATGTTAAGTCGAAGGAAAATTAAACGTGATGTGATTGTTGCGATAATCGCAGTTGTTATTGCTGTGGGAACCAGTTCAGTTTTTTCTGCCAGTATGGGAGTTATTGTTGCTACAATTTTTGCTTCAACGATAGGGATGGTGATGGAAAAATGGAAGTAAGATGGGATGTTTTTTTGATCATTGTAGGGACAGCTATTGTTACATTCATCCCTAGAGTCCTTCCTCTTATGGTGCTGAGCCGTTTTCAATTACCAGAGTGGGCAATACGATGGTTAAGCTATGTCCCCATATCTGTTATGGCTGCTTTAGTAGCGCAAGAGATATTTAAGCATGGTGATAAGATTTCTTTTTCTATGAATAACGTTGAACTTTTAGCGGCCATACCAACCTTTTTCATTGCGATAAAAACACGTAGTTTATTGGTAACTGTACTTGTAGGCATTATTGTTGTGATGGTATTACGTTTTTTGTTTCCATCTTGATCGCTTCAAGATGTTCATGTGATTTCCGTTTTCTTTCCTGACCATAACTGTCAGTGAAGTTGTTTTACAATTCATTTGTACATGACGCTACAGGGAGGGAATCACTTTGAAGGAAGTGTTCATTTTTATTACGGATGGTTTTGCTGATTGGGAGGCAAGTTACGTCAGTTCCGAACTAAACAAGCCAGGAACAGGATATCGAGTAAAGACAATTGCCATTGATCAGGAACCTAAAGTTTCAATGGGTGGTTTAACGGTCCTTCCGGATTATACAGTAAACGAATTCAATCCGAATTTGGATATCGTCATGTTAATCATACCTGGCGGAACGGGATGGAGAGAAGAAAAGAATCAGCAAGCAAAAGTAGTGGTAGAGTATTGTGTGAGCAAGGATATTCCTGTCGCTGCCATCTGTGATGCTACGACTTTTTTAGGGAATCATGGATTTTTGGACAATCATAGACATACAGGCAATACCCTAGCTTATTTGAAGGAAGGAGCTCCGAACTACAGAGGAGATCAACATTATGTAGAGGGTCAGTCAATCCGTGACGAGAATCTCATCACTGCGAATGGAAGCGGTGCATTGGAGTTTTCAAGACATATTTTGGAGAGATTGGGCGTTTTGGAAGGCGAGGAATTGAATCAATGGTACGAGTTATTTAAAAAGGGCTACTTTTCCTCATAATAGTTTGGTTTGATAGGAAAGCACGAAAGCATACACGCTTGGGTGCTTTCCTATATTTTATTCAGATGCTTATTTAAGTTGAAGCAACGTCACACTCTCCACATGTGTTGAGGTGACAGGGAGTACAAACCTTAACTTGGGAATGGCATTTGCTCTATTTAGCAAACTATGCACTATGCAATCAGCAACCGCCGTTAATTTGATGTAAATATTTTATAGATCTTCATCTAGATCATCCACATATAGATCATGGTCATCTAGATCATCTTCATCTAGATCATCTTCCTCAAACTTAATATTGTATTTTTCAATCATCTCGTCGATGTTTACTCTATTATTTTTATAGAAATTATAAGTTTGGTCGTCAAGTACCCATTTAGTTATCCATGCATTTGAAAAATATTTGTTTGCATCATGTAAAACCATAGCATCTCTTAATAACCCTAAGAATGTCGCTGAACAAACAGTAAACTTAACTAAATCACTACCTATAATTTCATCAATATCGGATAGTGATTTTAGGCCATACAAATTTAATTCTTTTATTATATCTTTTTCACCGCCTTTAAAGCTGGCTTCTATACTAGTATCTTCAATAAATTTAGCAAATTTTATCTTTAAATATTCTTCAAGAGAAGTACTATTTATATCTATCTCGCCTAGATTTCCTTTAGAGGTATTGTTAATAACTGAGTCCTTATATGTATCAATTTCCTTGGCTATAGCATTGAATTCTCTATCAACTAATTCAAGCGTAGCAGCTGCTAGAGAAAACCGCCTCTCTATATCATTATCAGGCGGTAACACTCCTTTAAATTTATAATTCCGATCATGTGAAATATCAGCCCAGGCATGCTCAAGAATTGTTCTAATCTGCACCTCAAAACACATACCCTTGAATATCCGATATTCAGGTAGTTTTAACCGATCATCTGTTAATTCAGCAACATAATGTATAGATCGATAGCCAACTTTATCGTCACCAAGTTCCTTTGCCTTATCTACACTATGTTGTTGATCAATATTAAACAAAGGCTTGATTATTTGGCAACAAGTATCCACTTCTGATTTAACGTAAGTAATAACCCTAATACCTGCTAGGTCTTTTAATTCGTTAATTGGATCCCTATATTTTTCTTTTTTAGCCTTCTCAGAAAAACTTTCAATTTCTTTTGCCCTACTGGAAATTACGTAATAGGATGCTCCATTAGCATTCAAGACTTCTCTAATAATAGATTCAACTTTTTTGGCTAGATTTAAGTATACTGGTCTTTTATCAATGTACCAGTTAATTGCCTCATCAATATTTTTTACTTTTGTAGCAATCACTAATGGTCACCACCTTATATGCTATTCTTCAATTTTTTACATATTTCTACAAATGATTATAAAAACCTTCAAAAACTTATGGTCAATATATGATCGTAGTATTTTTAGTTTCCCAACGCACGCAAAATAAAAAACCCTGATTACTCAGGATTTTTCTCTTTATTTCCTATTTAATACTGCTACACTCTCCACATGCGCCGTATGCGGGAACATATCCACCGGCTGCACGCTCTTTAACTCATAACGCTGCATCAGCTTCCCAACATCCTTCGCCAGCGTAGAAGGATTACAAGACACATACACAATCTTCTTCGGCTGCACATCCAACAAGGAACGAATCAGCGCATCATCCAGCCCAGTCCGTGGAGGGTCGACTACGACGACATCCGGTCGAGTCCCTTGTTTGGCCCATTTTGGCATCAAGACTTCGGCGCGACCCACGTGAAAGCTGGCATTCGCCGCTTGGTTACGCTCTGCATTTCGATTGGCATCCTCGACAGCCTCAGGAATCAGCTCGATTCCACGAACCTCACGAGCATAAGGAGCGAGCCACAAACCGATCGTCCCTGTACCACAATACAAATCGAGCACGAGTTCTTTTCCGGTTAGTCCAGCAGCCGTTTTTACCTGATTGTATAGCTTTTGCGTCTGCTCGGGGTTCAATTGGAAGAAGGCACGAGCCGACAAATCGAAGGACAGCTCACCCAGCTTTTCAGCAATGGAGGCCTTACCCCACAACGATACTGTCTTGTCACCGAAAACAAGCGATGTTTTTTGCGTGTTTACATTTTGTGCGATTCCTACCAGCTCTGGCAGTCTCGTACGGAGCTCCAAAAGTAGCTCTTTCACCCGTGGGATTTCTGGAGTAGCCGTTACAAGCGTTAATTGCGTTTCACCCGTAGCAAAAGCGACACGAGCTACGATCGTGCGGATGACGCCCGTCTGTTTTTTCTCGTCGTAGACCGGAATTCCGAGCTCCTCGATGATTTGTTTCGCTGATTGGACGATTTTCGTTGTCGCTTCATGCTGTACCTGACAGCCTTCCAGGTTGACGAGCTTGTGGCTGCCTGTTTGATACAGTCCAGCGATGAGCTTGCCTTTTTCCTTGCCCACCTGAAACTGTGCTTTATTTCGATACGACCACGGGTTATCCATACCAATCGTAGGGGAGACTGGTGGCTGATTCAGTCGAGCGTACTTGCGCAGTGACTCGATGACGATTTCCTGCTTGCTCGCGAGCTGTGCCGCATAATCCATGTGCTGCAAGCTGCATCCGCCACACTCCGCATAGACCGGACAGGGGGGCTTTGTGCGAGATGCTGATTTTTCAACGACTCGTAAAAGACGCGCGGTCGCGTATTTTTCTCTTGCCTCGGTTACCTCTGCATGGACGACCTCTCCAGGGAGGGCACCCTCTACAAAAACGATTTTTCTTTTAAAATAGCCGATCCCTTCGCCATTAATGCCCAAGCTCTTGATCGTGAGCGTCATTTGCTGGCCGACACGGATGCTGGCGTCTTGTTCTTTTTTATTCGTTGTCATCTGTTCCGTTCTCCTCAAGCAATTCAGTATTTCCCTATTATAGAGCATTACGAGAGAGGTTGCATGCTTGCGAGAGGGTCTCACAGATAATGGCAACTTCCTGTCCAGCTTTGTTTTTGTTATAATAGAGGTTGTTCAAAAAGTCGTCTTTTGATCACGAAGTAGTTCTGAGGGCTAATGCGACGTCGAAAGAGGCGTTCACCTTCGAAGTCCGGTGCTCATGTAGGTTCCCCTACACTCCGCTCCTCCTTCTTCAGGTTCTCGCCACTTTCTCGGTGCTGAAAAGACGACTTTTTGAACTCGTATTAAATAGTGCGGAGAATAATGAGGGAGTTGTGACGCTAGATGCAAGATCTATTTGAAAAAATGAAAGAATATCTCAATATGGATACTGAGATTTCTTTTGACGAGTTTGATGGCTACTACAAAAAGGTAACTGCGTTTCTAAACGATAGCTGGGAAACGCTGAACGAGGAAGATACGATGCACATGCTGTTCATCCTCGACAATCTCAAGTCAAACGGTGAAGATCGCTCCAAACGAAAAGTGAAGGAAGCGAAAAAATACGCAAAAATGGCACAGCGCACTGAGATTTGGGCGAATGCACTGATTGGCCGTCTGCGTGAAGCTGGTTTGACTGATGAAGAAATCGGCAAGCGTTACGAAGCGATTTACGAAGCAGTATAGGATGTAGCGAATAGAAAAACGGGTACCGTTTTGAGTGTAAAAGCTCGAAAGGGAACCCGTTTTTTTGTCATTGCTTTCCTGCCAAATAACAAGAAGATTGACAACTTGTGGGTTTCGGCGTAGAATGTTTAACTAATTCGAATAGTTCGTATGTATGAGCGTTGAAAAGGAAGAGTAGAAACAGTAAGCAGCGTGCAGAGAGCCGTTCCCCGTGCTGAAAGAATGGCCGCCAGCCTGTTTTGAAAATCACCTTGGAGCATTGTCCTGGAAAATCAGCTTGCTTAGCCAGTGAGTATAGGACAACGAATTCGTCCTCGTTATCGGACGGGAGTTTCATAGTGAACTTCCTAAGTCTGTTTTTCGTGAGGAAGACAGAGAAGCTGAGTGGTACCGCGATGCCCTCGCCTCAGCCAGCCGTGCGCCAATTGTGCGTAGCTGGTTTGGGGCGGGGGCTTTTTGATTTGGTCTGGTCTCTACAACAACAGAGAAGTTACTTAGGAGGAACATATATATGCATACGGTTAGAGTGGAAGACATCGTAGTAGCCAATCACGCATTGAAAGACGTGGTGGAGAAGACTCCATTACAAAAAAATAAAGTACTGTCTGAGCGCTACGGCTGCAATGTGTATTTGAAAAGAGAAGACTTGCAGGTCGTTCGTTCCTTCAAAATCCGCGGTGCTTATCATTTTATGCGGAATCTTTCCACAATGGAGCGGGAGCGTGGTGTCGTCTGTGCGAGTGCGGGCAATCATGCGCAGGGTGTAGCCTATTCGTGTAACCATTTGGAAATCAAGGGCACGATCTTTATGCCAGCGACCACTCCACGTCAAAAAATATCGCAGGTCAAGCTGTTTGGCGGCCCCTATGTAGAAGTTGTATTGATCGGTGATACCTTCGATGATTCATTCGCAGAGGCGATGAAGTATTGCATTCAGGAAGATCGGACCTTTGTCCACCCGTTTGATGATCCATTGGTGGTAGCTGGACAAGGAACAGTCGGTCTGGAGATTATGAATGACATGGAAGAACCAGCTGATTTCGTCTTTATGAGTATCGGCGGAGGTGGTTTGGCAGCGGGTGTGGGAACGTACGTAAAAGGCATCAGCCCGAACACACAGATCATTGGTGTGGAGCCGGCAGGAGCAGCTTCGATGCAAGCCGCTCTGGAACAACACGACGTTGTCACCTTAGATGAAATTGACAAGTTTGTCGATGGTGCAGCCGTCAAGCAAGTGGGGCAGCTAACGATGAGTATTTGTCAGGAGCTGCTGGATGACATCGTGCTGGTGCCAGAAGGCAAGGTGTGCACAACCATTTTGGAGTTGTATAACAGCAATGCCATCGTCGTAGAACCTGCAGGTGCCCTGTCGATTGCCGCTCTCGATTACTACCGGGATCAAATCGCAGGGAAAAACGTAGTTTGTGTCATCAGTGGCGGAAACAACGACATTGACCGGATGCAAGAGATCAAGGAACGCTCCCTGCTGCATGAGGGCTTGAAACACTATTTTGTTATCAATTTCCCACAGCGTGCCGGAGCCTTGCGAGAGTTTATGGAAAAAGTACTGGGGCCGCACGATGATATCACACGCTTTGAGTATACGAAAAAGAACAACAAAGAAAATGGTCCAGCGCTGGTTGGTATTGAAATGAAATGCCAAGATGACTATCAGCCATTAGTCAGTCGGATGAAGCAGCATGGTATCCGCTATGTAGAGATTACGCATGATCCGTATTTGTTCAATTTGCTGATTTAATCCCTTGTGTTACAACAGATGCGGAATTTACAAAAATGTATGAATACAGCGAAAAAAGGAGCAATGAAGAGAGATTGAGCGAGAGAGAAAGATAAATCGGCGTAATGTATTATAACAAACTTTTATAAAACAGATGCTGTTGTAATACAATACAGATAATAACACACGGGGGGGTTTAATCATGACGCCGATCACTACTTTCTTTCGCAATCTCGAAGCAAAATGCTGTGCTGCTTGCGGTCAGATGATCCATGAACAAGCTGAATCGTATGCAACAGAATGCGCACCTTGCCAAGAGCAAGCATCCTTTGACGCTTACAAGTACTATCATCAAAAACGCTAGGTCGAACATGAATACTGGATAAAACAGGTGTACCACAGGGCATGAGCCATGGGAGGTATACCTGTTTTTTGATTCAAAGAAAAAGCCGCTGTTCCATAACAACGGCTTTTTCGCATGTCAGCGCGGTTTATCGGCGTGCTTCGCAGCTTCCTGCTTGACGTAATCAATCAGCCCCAATTGAAAGCCTTCCTGTGTAAGGAGACGTTTGGCTTCATACGTACTCGCATAATAGGCTTGGACATGCGGATCGTTGTCCAGAACGTAACGACACGCCTGATCACGAGACAACTCCTGGTACCAGTCTGTCTGTTTTATTTGGGCGACGAGATCCTCATAGGCTGGTTCCGGCTTTTTCCATGGATTCAAGCGATGAATAATTTCACCAAGGATTGCAACAACGATTAGAATTCCGATTAAAAACATGGCTGTCACCTCAAAGGTTGGATCACTCTCATGGTACCACTCTCCTGAAGGCGCCGCCATGGGGAAGTGGGTCTGCTTGCAAAACAAGTAGAAAGCAGGCATGCTATATACTGTAAATAGAAAGGGCCCGATTGTGTGGGAAAAGGAGGGTGCGAGATGTTTCATCCGCTTGTTTTTGACAATATCAGAGTTGTGTTGGAAGGTGCGGTATACGACCGGGACTTCGAAGGAGCAATCACGATTACGAACCGTTCGGATGTCATGGATATGGCTACGTTCCATCGACAGTTTCAGATCGAGTTCAAGCTGGCTGATCAACATGATCATACCGTAGCTGTCCGTGCTGAGATGCAGCTTCGTACCCAGTTAGCTGATATTGCAGCCGAGCAGCTAGAACAGCCGTTGACAGATCATATCGGATGTACGATTTGTATCCATTTTTTCATGCAGATGGAAAATTACAGAGATATGCCCGCAGAAGCGAGAGAAATCACATCGATTCTCAATGACATCTGGGGTCAGCGACCTTATATTACACAGAAAGTATCGGCTAAGCTAGAGGAGCATCGAATCGATTGGCCGCCGAAGCAAATAACCAATCAGGTGACGCTGGACTTTCATCGGAAAATTGATGAAGGCAACATCGATGACTTGAACGAATTAATCGATCATACGGTTCAGTCACTTCAAAAGCTGCAGTTATACATGGATCAACAAGCAAAAAGGTAAGCGGACAGAACGGGGATTTACAAAAGGGCAGATGCGTATTATTATTTTGTTAACCTTATAACACCTTTAGTTAACAAAACGGAGGCTAGTACGCATGAGAAACGAACGATTGAGATGGCTGTTGCTCTCTGCCATCTTTGCCGCAATGACAGCGGTATTGTCGCAGGTGACTATTCCCTTGCCGTTGATTCCGATTACCGCGCAGACGTTAGCAGTAGGGCTGACGGCGACCATTTTGGGAAGACGATACGGGACACTGGCTTTGGTTATTTACGTTTTGCTCGGTGCAGTTGGATTGCCTGTATTCAGCGAGGCAAAAGGCGGATTGCAAATATTGGTTGGCAAATCCGGCGGGTACATATTTGGGTTCATTGCAACCGCTTATGTGACCGGGCTCTACTTGGAGAAAACAAGATTCAACCTGAAAAACGCCATCATCGCCAATATCATTGGCATGTTTGTCGCACTCGCTTTTGGTACTGTACAGCTCAAATACGTCATGGACATTCCATGGGATAAAGCTATTGCTTTTGGTACAACTCCTTTCCTCATTGTAGGGGTTGTCAAAGCAGTTCTGGCTTCTCTGATTGGCATCAAGGTACGCGAACGACTGATTGCTTCTCGTCTGTTGCGCTCAGATCAACCTGTTACACGATAATCAAAATGATTTTCTAAGCCATCCGAAGTTCGGGTGGCTTTTTTTCGCATAATCTCCTTATCGTGCCGGATACTATCGGTAGGATTTTGCATGTAAAAAGGAGGAGACGTATGAATATCACGATCACTGGCCCAAAAGGTCTTCCGATCTCAGGGAACTTGATGGCATTTCGCCGATCGCCGCTTCAGTTCATCCGCGACGCTGCAGAAGAGCATGGAGAAGTCGTCCATTTTCGTTTCGGTCCTTCCCGCCATGTTTACCTGTTAACGAATCCGGATCACATCAAAGAGGTTTTGGTCAGCAAACAGGCGCATTTTCGAAAAGGGAAAGGACTACAGGCTGCGCGACCTGTTGTAGGAGATGGAATTCTTACTAGTGAAGGAAAAAAGCATTTGCGACAACGGCGGCTTATGCAGCCAGCTTTTCATCGAGATCGTATCGCCACCTACGGAGATGTGATGGTCCGACAAGCAGTTGATCTCATGTCGGATTGGAAAACCGGGGAGCTGCGCGATATTCACTCGGACATGATGAAAGTAACTCTTGCGATCATTACGGAGACGATGTTTGGCAAAACCGTCAAGGAAGGCGCCGATCAGATTGGACATGCCATTGATGTCGGTTTGAAATACGTGGCAAATAAAGGTTCCTCTTTTATCGACATTCCTTTGTCCGTACCTACCAAAAGCAATCGGGAGTTCCTGGAGTCGAGTGAGCTGTTGGACAAAACAATCTATTCCTTGATCGAAGCTCGTCGTAATAGCGAAGGAGAAGAGCACAAGGACTTGTTGGAGATGCTTTTGGCAGCACGTGATGAAGATGATGGGGAAGGAATGACAGACGAGCAGGTGCGCGACGAGGTCATGACCATTTTTGTAGCTGGCCATGAGACGACTGCGAATACCATGTCATGGATTTTCTATTTGCTGGCTACTCATCCCGAGGTGGAGAAAAAGCTGCATGACGAGCTGTCAACGGTGCTATGTGAAAAGCTGCCGACAGTCGAGGATCTTCCCCAGCTGAAGTATACGAATCTCATTGTACAGGAAACACTGAGGCTCTATCCTGCGGCCTGGACGATTAACCGGGAAGTGGTAGAAGAGGTTGAGATCGGCGGTCACACGTACAAGCCTGGCGAAACACTGATGATGAGCCAATATGTCATGCACCGTAACCCACGCTATTATGAGCAGCCTGAACAATTCATTCCAGAGCGTTTTGACAGCGACCTCTTAAAAAGAAATCCAGCTTATGCTTATTTTCCGTTTGGCGGTGGGCCACGTGTTTGTATCGGGAACAACTTTGCTTTGATGGAGGCGGGTTTGCTATTGGCGACGATCGCACAGCGATATCGACTACGCCTGGCTGAACCGAATCAGGCAGTGGAGCCCGAGCCGTTGGTCACCTTGCGTCCCAAAAGCGGACTGCCGATGCGTTTGGAGAAGAGATAGAAAAAAATGGAAATAGAGGGCAAAAAAAGAGGCATCTTATCACTACGGTTTCGCCGATTGTGTCAGATACCGAACTGGGGGTTATTTATCACTGAAAGCAACATGCTTACAAAAATTATTTTACTAGCAAAATATAAAGAAATAATTAACTGGCAATAAATCTATATAAAGTAAGGGTAGCTTGTGAAAGCTACCCGTGGAAGAAGGGGATGGTGAAGGAGAAACTGCTTCCCATTCCCAATTCACTGTTTACCATCAGATCTCCGCCGTGAAGCCGGACGATGCTCTTGCAAATCGTTAAGCCTAAGCCTGTACCACCATTGTTGCGATTTCGTGATTTTTCCGCCCGATAAAACTTGGTGAAAATCTTCGGCAAGTCTTCAGAGGCGATTCCTTCTCCTTTGTCGATCACAGTAAAAAGGACATGTCCTTCTCGCTGATCACAAGTAAGGTAAATGGAGCCATCCGGTTTATTGTAGTGAATGGCGTTGTTCAACAAGTTTTCCATGACACGTCGCAGCTTGGTCTCATCCGCTTCGATGTGCAGTTCATTTGAGATACGCAGCTTCCATTGAAAGGTGAGGCCTGCTTCTTTGATTCTTGGCAAATAGTCCTCAATAATTCCTCTCAAGAAGCCTTTGACATGAATGCGGTTAATGTTGAGTCGGACTTCGGAGCTTTGGGTGGTGAAGTCCTGCAACTCATCCAGGAGCTTTTCCAAGTCCGTCGTTTTTAGCTCGATTTTGCTCATCTGTTTCTGTATTTTGGTCATATCCGTCACACGACCGGAGCCGATATATGACGCATACCCTTTGATCGTGGTGAGTGGTGTGCGGAAGTCGTGGGCGATCGAAGCAATCATTTCAGCCTGTCTTTCTTCCGCTAAGCGAAGCTCATCAACCATATCCCCGAAATATCGAAAGAGTTGTCCAAACTCGTCATGCGATCGATACGTAAATGTCACTAACCGTTTCCCTTCCTGGATTTCTTGGGTGACGCGCGATAATTCGTTCACGGGCCGTAGTATCCAGCGAACGAACAAAGCGAGTAGAACCAATCCTACCAGACTAATGCTTCCGTAAATAAACCAAAGCATCATGGAAACCCCTGTCGTAGCCATTATGTCGTAATCATCTGTGTAGAAATAAACAACGATCTCCCCTGTACGCGGTGGCTCCTGCTGAAAATGGTACTCAGCTACCACTTTGAGGTCATTTTGCTTGGCAGAATCGCCACGGTTTGATGAGGAGGGAGAAGGCATTTTCAAATTATAGGCGCGTGATGTTTTGCTGTAGATGGTGTTTCCATTGGCATCCTTCACGAGCATGCGGTACATCACGTCGTCTGGCAACTGCTTTTCAAGCTCCAAACGTTCGATTGGGTCCTTGAAATTACTGACGAGAAGCAATTGATTGAGCATGACCTTCTCTGCGGCTTCCTTCTCAGCCTGGTACTGATTATGCCGATCATTTTTGAGTTGAGCGACAATAATGTCTTGAAAAACAAATTTAAACAACAAGATGTTGAGTGTGATCAAGGCAATGAAGGAGAGAAAAATTTTATTACGTAAGCTCATTTAAAGCTTCTCCCCGATGAATACGTAGCCTGTCCCCCATTGTGTTTTAATGAACTGACGCTCTGTTTCCAACTTTTCACGGAGGTTTTTGATATGGACGGTCACTGTATTGAGCGAGCCATAACCATATCCCCAGACACGGTCATAGATTTGCTCTCTTGTAAAGACGATGCCCGCATTTTCTGCGAGGAATGTGAGCAGTTGAAATTCTTTGGTAGAGAGCTCAATTTTTTGATTACATACATAAACGGAATACGTTTCTTTATGAATTTCTAGGTCCTTGAATTTCAAAACCGTAATCGGAGAAGAGGCTGTTTCCTTCTCAGGCTGCTCCTCCGTATGCTTGCGAATGCGCTCATAACGACGCAGGTGGGCACGAATGCGAGCGAGCAGTTCTTCTGTATCAAATGGCTTCGTAATGTAATCGTCTGCGCCGATTTCGAAGCCGACTACCTTATCTACCGCTTTTCCTTTTGCACTGAGAAACAGTATAGGCAAATCCCACTCACGGCGAATTTGAGAACAGAGCTCGTAGCCACTCATGTTGGGCATCATAATATCCAAAAGGATCAGGTTGGGTCGCTCTCCTTGACTGAGCAGGGAGAGTGCATCTTCTCCACTCTCTGCAGAGGAAACGGTGAAGCCCTCGTTCTCCAAAATGTCTTCTAGCAGTTCAATAATCTCCAGATTGTCATCGACAATTAAAATGTGATCTTTCACCGGAAAACCCCCAGTTACTTCTATTAATAAGGAATACCATTCAAAGAATGGGTCTTGTCTATCATAACATGCTTTGACCTGATCAGGGGAAGAAACCCCGTAAGTTATTAAGTTGTTCTAATATATGAGGGTACCTCTTTAGACCAGGTACTAAGTTTCGTCAGAAAAAGCCAGAGACGTAGTGTCCCTGGCTTTTATTATTTTGCCGAACGACTATTTTTGAGCTGGTTTTTCCGGCAACGATGCAGCTTGCACCGCTTTTTCCTTTTTCGGAGTTTCTGCTTTCGCTAGAACAGGAGCGCCGAGACGCTTGGCGCCTACATAACGCTTGCTCCAGTAGTATGGATCGCTCAACTTAGTGTTGACGACTCCACGACCAGATTCCGAGTGCACGAATGTGCCGTCTCCAATGTAGATACCCACGTGAGAAATGCTGCGACCGTTCGTATTGAAGAACACGAGATCGCCTGGCTGCAAATCTTTTCTGGCTACCTCTGTACCTAATTCGTACTGAGAAGCAGAATTGTGAGGCAGGTCTACACCTAACGCATCAAATACGTAGCGCGTGAAACCGGAGCAGTCAAAGCCCTTTTTGGACGAGCCGGAAGATTTGTAAGGGGTACCGTACAAGTCGCTGACTACTTCATTGAGAGAATTCTCCTCAGCAGCATGTGCAGCGCCTGCCCCCATAGCAAGCATTCCAGCCATAAATAAAGATAAAACTACCTTGCGCAAAAGAAACTGCTCCCTTCGTGAGCCTACGAGGTTAGCTGAAGGGTTCGGTCGAAAGGACGCCCTAGGCTGCTAGGAGTAGCAACCATTCACCCCAAAAACGTGGTTCCCCCGTTTCCGCCAAGCGGAATTCGGCTATTTTTCGATGTTTTTTTACACGCACTCTTACGAAGATTCTACGTCAGTCTTTCTTTTCCTTCTTTTTCATCCGATTGTTCACATATTCGTCACAAAAATACCGTCAAATGCTGTAACGTTTTCGTTCAACAGTGCAAGACGCCTTTCGACGCGCGCTTGTTCTGCCTTGCGGGACAGCTCGTCCGATTAGGGCAGGAAATTGTCTCCGTCCAAGGACGGAGGGAAAAACCAACCGCACGCCCGTTATGGGAAGCCTATACCGAGGGCTACAATAAGGGCATAACGTTCCACAAGCACCACATGCAAAACGAATGGAGGTAAGCGAGTAATGAGCGAACGGTCTGGCAAAGTTCTACTCGGGCTGGTTCTGCTGCTAGTCGGTGGGTTGGTTCTTCTAGATCTGGTGGGTATCGATATCGGAGACTTGCTCGGGTTCATCATTCCCGGTGTGATCATGATATACGGTGCCAAAAAGATTATGGGACAAACCGGTTCACGCTTTTGGGGAATCCTAGTCTTCCTATTCGGGTTCCTGATGTTGATTGGCAAGCTTGACCTACTATTTCACGCACTTCTGGCCATTGGGGTGATTTATCTGGGATATCGCTTACTGCGTCCCAGTCAAGAACCTAAACAAGCTCCACCTGCTTGGGAGCGTGAATGGGCCCAAAAAGTATTAAAAGAAGATACGCTAGACGCTTGGGAGAGAAACGTAACCAAACGACCATAACCGTTTTGGTAACCGCAATAACACTGTGTCGCAAGAGTCTTTTGGATGAACAATATGATGTGATATGATGAGGAGGAAAAAATAATGAGTATCTTTAAACGTTTGCGTGACCTGACAGTAGCTTCGGTAAATGATGCATTGGATTCGATGGAAGATCCGGTAGTAATGCTGAATCAATATATGCGTGATATGGAAGTAGAAATCGGACAAGTTGAAGTAGCAGTTGCCCGTCAGGTTGCACTGGAGAAGAAATTCCGCCAGCAATTGGACGAAGCCAATGCTCTGATCGAAAAACGCGATCGTCAAGTCAAGCTCGCTTTGACTGAGGGAGAAGACGAGTTGGCTCGTCGAGCACTCGCTGACAAGAAGCAGTACGAAGGTCGTGCAGCGGAATATGAAGCTCTCTACCTATCAGCATCCGAGGCAGCCACGCAAATGCGCGAGAAGCTGGCTGAGCTGAAGGAAGAGTTCTATAAAATGCGTGCGAAAAGGTTCACACTGATGGCACGTGCACAAGTAGCTCGTACACAAAAGCAAGTCAATCAAGCAGTTGTCGGTATCGGTAATCCGTCCGCAGGCCGTGGCTTCGCCCGCATGGAAGAAAAAGTCATGCGCATGGAAGCAGAAGCGCAAATGAGTGGACAATGGCGCCAAACAGACCGCGCTTGGGAGAACGCTTTGTCTGAACTGGAAAAGGATGATCTCGATGCAGAACTTGCCAGCATCAAAGCATCCATTAATGAAGTAAAAACACCGGTAGCAAAACCAGTACAATCCTAATTCGACAGGAACTGGGGGACTGGGTGTAGAATAGATTGTGTCAATTTGGCAGCCTGTGTACATCAGGCTGCTTTTCCCCTAGGAGGTACGATTCTTGCAGGACTTCTTGGTCTTTTTGCGGCGGTTTATCGCTGAGCCTGGACGCGTCGGTAGTATAATCCCCAGCTCTCGTTTTTTATGTGAGCAAATGTTGAAAAGCGTCGATTGGGCTTCAACCGATGTGATCCTGGAGCTGGGACCTGGTACAGGGGCATTTACCCAAACGATCTATCAGCGCTTGCGTCCCGGCACACAGTATGTGCTTGTGGAACGAGATTCCCATTTTCGCTCTATGCTTCAATCACGTTTTCCCGATCTTCCTATCAGGGAGGAAGCGACTCAACTTAGGTCTTACTTGGAGGAGCAGAACCTTGCAGGTGCAGATGTCATTATCTCAGGTCTGCCATTCGCCAACTTTCCACAAGAGCTGAGGGCAGCAATTCTGGACGAAGTTCAATCTGTACTGAAGCCAGGGGGCCTATTTATTACATTCCAATATTCGCTACAACTCCAAGCTGAGTTGCAGGATCGTTTTTCCTGGGTCAAGATCGACTTTACCCTGTTGAACATTCCGCCTGCATTCATCTATACATGTCGTAATGGTCAAAGTGAAAACGATCAGCATGGGGCGTGAGAGAGGAGACTTTTGTGAAACTGTCCCGTTTGCACAAAATGTTGGCTGGTATCCTGATTATTTTTACGGGAATCGGCCTTTTGTTAGACAGTTTGGGTATCATTTCGTTCGGTCTTTTTGATTTGTGGCCGATGGTTCTTATTTATTTCGGCCTTCGTTTGTGGGGGCAGAAAAATCGGATTGGCGGAGGGATTCTATTCTCCCTGGGGACCATTATCGCGATGGATATGTGGTTTCGTGTCGGGATCGATGATTTGTTCCAAATTGCAGTGCCAATCGTGTTTATTTATTTCGGATTTCAATTGATTCGGGGCAAGAACAGCAGAAGAGATCACCGTGTGAATCAATCTTTGGGCGATACAGGGACCCCATCTGCTGCGGAGACGATTATGACAAGTGATGCGAGTGTTCCGAGTGACATGAAGGTTTCAACAGAGGAACGTCCTTGGTTAGACAGCTGGAATAAATGGAAGCAAGTTGGTGGCAAAATTCCTCATCACGAAGGAATGTCTTCATCACCTGACGACACGTTGCCAAAAGATTCCCGCAGTTCTCTGATTGGAGATTATCACCTGACCTCGGGGCGTTTTGAACTCAATCACTTGCATGTCTGGCATGGAATCGGGGATGTTGTGATTGATCTTTCCCGGGCAGTGTTGATGCGAGATGAGGCAGTTCTAGTCGTAGAGGGCTGGGTAGGCGATGTGACGATTTATGTGCCTGTCGATCTTCCTGTATCGGTAACGGCAGGGTTGAGTATTGGTGACCTGGAGGTGCTAAGCCACCGTCAGGGAGGTATCAATCGCAGTGTTAAGATTCGTTCTGATCAGTACGATGAAGCATTGCAAAAAGTAAACTTGCATATCTCGCTGCTTGTCGGCGATATAAAAGTCAAGTACATCTAGGAGGTACTGGCGGATGCGTCGACAGCGATTGGCAAGTATTCAGTGGCAATACGTGCGCTATGGCATGTTACTGGCCGTCAGTGCAATTACTGCCGCGTTTATTTGTTTCTTTTGGCTATACTTTTTATGGAAAGATCACCCTGGGATTCATCGGTGGTACAACGAAATGATTAGCGACCGCAACCTCGTGTGGTGGCTTGAAGAATATATAGGCATCAATCTGCCTGCTGATCCAGAGGGCTTGATTCAGCTTGCTGCTTTTGTTGTCTCTTTGCCTGCAGGTGTCTTAGTGGCATTGATCATTTCCTATATCATTGGCAATTTGTTGAAAAAGAGACTTAGTGTACTGTGGGAAGCTGCCATGAAGCTTGGGCGCGGAATGCTGTCGTATCGTGTTCCCGAATTGGGCGTCGATGAAGTCGGCGAATTAGGATGGCAGATCAATCGTTTGGCTTCACAATGGGAAGAGCAAGTGGCATCTTTGCAGCGGCTGTCGAACCACAATGCGGCTCTCGCAGAACAATTGAAGCATGCAGCGGTAACAGAGGAGCGACAGAGATTGGCGAGAGAACTGCATGATGCAGTCAGCCAGCAGCTGTTCGCCATCGCCATGACGACTGCGGCGATGAAGCGGCTAGTAGAAAAAAATCCACAACGTGCAGCACAACAGATTGAATTGGTCGAAGAGATGGCAGCAGCTGCACAAGCGGAGATGAGAGCATTACTCTTGCATCTTCGTCCGGCTACGTTACAAAACAAGTCATTGAAGGAAGCCATTCTGGAACTTTTAGATGAGCTGACGCGTAAAAATACTATACAGCTGACTTGGGAGATTGAAGACGTCGAAGGCTTGCCGAGTGGAATTGAGGATCATTTGTTCCGCATTTTGCAGGAGTCCTTGTCCAATACATTACGGCATGCCAGAGCTACCCAGATTACAGTAAAGCTGTTTACACTGCAAGAGCAGGTTCGCCTGCGAGTAACGGATGACGGTGTTGGTTTTGATCCGGATGGGGAGAAAATGACGTCCTACGGTTTGCGCAGCATGCAAGAGCGCGTAGCAGAGGTCGGAGGCTCCATGGAGATTTACTCGGCAATTGGGAAGGGGACGCAAATTGAGGTGCGTATTCCTCTAATGTCACAGACGGAACGGGAAGGGTGAAGGCTCGGTGATTCGGGTACTACTGGTAGATGATCACGAAATGGTTCGGATGGGTCTGGCTGCTTATTTGTCTACGGAGGACGATATTGAAGTCGTAGCAGAGGCAGGCAGTGGAGAAGAAGGGGTGCGGATGACGCAAGAGCTGCGCCCAGATGTCGTTCTGATGGATTTGGTCATGGAAGGCATCGGTGGTGTGGAAGCGACTCGGCGTATTCGTGAAAGCTGTCCATCCAGTAAGGTTATTGTCTTGACCAGCTTTATTGATGACGAAAAGGTATATCCGGTCATTGAAGCGGGGGCATTCAGCTATTTGCTGAAGACTTCGCGTGCAGCTGAGATTGCAAAGGCAATCCGCTCTGCTGCGGCGGGTGAGCCAGTTTTGGAATCGAGGGTAGCAGGAAAAATCATGGCCCGTTTCCGTCACGGCCAAGAGTCCCATCCCCATGAGCAACTGACGCCGCGCGAGTTGGAGGTTTTGAAGCTGATCGGTCAGGGCAAGTCCAACCAGGAGATTGCAGATGAGCTGATTATCGGGATCAAAACGGTCAAGACTCATGTGAGCAACATTCTTGCCAAGCTGAACGTGGAGGATCGCACGCAAGCGGCCATTTACGTGCATACGCATAGCTTAGGCTAATCACATAGCATCATGGATAGGTAAACGCGCCAAAAAGCTCCTCGGTAAACAGGGGCTCTTTCGCGCGTTTACTTGTTAAACAGTTTTCTTGTACACAACCCGTGAGTTTTTTTCGCAGATGTGGTAAAGATAGTAAGTAACGAATGAGAGATAACGGAAAGGAGGGACGCGCTATGAGGCACAAACCTCAAACGCGCTCCAAGGTGCTTTCGGCTGACAATGGTGTGGATATCGTCGGCGATGTTCACGGCTGTTACGACGAATTTATAGAATTGCTCAAACGCTTGGGATATGAACAAACCCGAGACGGTACATATCGCCATCCCCACGGCCGAAAGCTCCTTTCCCTCGGTGATATCACGAGTCGTGGACCTTACTCAATCAAAATGCTGCAATTTTTTCACCATCATGTCACGGCAGGCCTGGCTGAGATGGTGGATAGTAACCACGGGTGGAAAGTAGCACGTTGGTTGGATGGCAGACCAGTGACATTGGCACACGGAGATGAAAAGGTAGAAGAGGAGGTTCGGCTGTATCAGCAAGAATACGGACCGAAGAAGGCCTCCTTGCTGCGAGAGCAGAGTCGCAGATTGCTATTTTCTTCTCCTTCGCACATGATCATCAAACAGAATGAAAAAACAGTAGCGGTCGCCGTTCATGCGGGGATTCGCGATGATTATATAGGAATGGATTCGCCTGCGGTCTACACGTTTTGCCGATATGGTGATGTGGCAGGGACGGGACCGGATGGGCGCCCGATCCGTAGAGAATGGGCAAAAGAACGAAAAGTGACTTCGCCCATAATCGTATGGGGACATGATCCGCATCCAGAACCAAAACGAAAAAATGGCACCATCAACATCGACCAAGGTTGTGTGTTCGGCGGAATGCTAACCGCCTACCGCTACCCAGAGGACGAATTAGTGAGTGTGCCAGCAAAAAGAAACTATTCGGGCTTAACGGATACGCCGCTGACCCGTTTTAAGGCAGACGATTAAACGGAGACGTTATGTTACGTTTTGAGCTTTTCGAATAAACGCTTCAGGATGACAGCCTGTGCCCAGAGCGGCAGAGGTTGGTCAGGCTGCTGACGCCATTGTTCGTCGGTTAATAAGCCTTGATCATACAGCCAGTTGACGGCTTCCTGCTTCCAGTTAGGCACATTTCCTTCTCCGTTTCCAGGAGAAGTGGTGGGAGCAAGGGTCGGTGCTGTAGTAGGTTTTGGAGTAGAAGTAGGAGTCGTAGGGGGCTGGTAGGGAAGTTTAGCGTACGTGCAAAATGCCCGGACTACCCCTTCCGCGAGATCTCGCCAATCCTGTTGCAGTTTATTTGCGTCCAAAGTATTGTCGGCAAAGCCATACTCGACGATTACCGTCTCCACGCTGCCAGTCTCCCGGTGCATGAAGTAGTAATCGAGCCGCGGATTATCAGGCAGTGTCCGCGTAAAAATGCGTCGATTCGGCATCCCTTCCGCTGCCAGGGCATCCTGGATCAATTGGGGAAAGGTTGGGGTGCCGTAAATGGAGTAAATGACCTCGGAGCCTCGGCCGCCACCTGAGTTGATGTGGTTCGCTATACAGTAGCGAGCACCGCTGTTTCGAACCAGAGCAGTCCGAGCCTCACTTGTCAGAGTCACATCGGTTGTCCGTGTGATAGCGACAGGAATATTTAGAGCCAAAAAGCGATTATATTGGTAGAGCGATATTTGCAAATTCATATCTTTCTCGGTAAATTGCGTGTTGTTTCCTCCACCTGGATCGCTGCCACCGTGTCCAGCGTCCAGAATCACAATTGGAGCCATAGTTGTTTCACCTCTTGCTATTAGAATATGCTTGAAACAAAGATATTGTTGAGGGCAGTGTTCTCATTTTCCAAGTTTTCTAATCACAATTTACAGAAGATAGCCCAACTATGGTACAATAAAAGAGTTCATAATTACGTATAGAGGATGGTAATGTATTGATGGCTTGGTACAACTGGGTAATTCCAATTGTTACATTGTTAATCGGTCTCGCTGGTGGATTTTATGGAGGGACTTATTTCTTGAAAAAACAAATGTCCAACATGCAAATGGACGACAAGCAGCTTCAAGCCATGGCCCGTTCGATGGGGATGAATCTTAACCAAAAGCAGCTCAAACAGATGAGCCGTACGATGAAAAACATGAAAATGCCAAATAAATTCGGGAAGTAGCGTGAAAGGGAGTGTCGTTTGATGGGGGCGACCCGGCTGCGCTACACGATGATCGGTTTTATTCTCGGCGTGTTTATCGTGTATCTGAAAGACCTGCCGCTTGCCGAAGGAACTCGGTTTGCGGCCCCTTTTTACGGAGCGGGGATTGGACTGCTCATTGACGGCATTATTTTACGTATGAAAAAAAGAAAACAAGAGTAGGGGAAGAGCCTGGCGAATGATGCCAGGCTTTTTTCTGTTGGAAAGGGCTTATTTTTTAAGAGACTCAGCAAAATATTGGACGATAAAATCACAGAACTTGCGTGCTGCCAGGGAGAGATATCTTTTTTCGTGCCGAATCATTTGAAAATGTCGCTGGCAGATCGGGTGTTCGATCGGAAGCATGACAAGGTGAGGGTCTTCGTCTCGACTGATACAGCCATAGAGGGCGATGCCAAGACCTGCGCGGACCAGCTTTTGGATAGAGCCGGGATCATCTACCCGACAAGCGAATTTGGGGGTAATCCCTGCTTTTTGAAAGAACTGATCGTACAGCATTTGGATGGGAAAGTCCTCCCTGTATCCGATAAAGGACTCTTCAGCCAGCTCGCTTAGTCGAATACTGGTTTTCTTAGCTAAGTGATGTGTGCGGGGGACAGCTACATGAATATCTTCTTTCAATACAGGCGTAGTCAAAATATCCGGCACCCTGATCGGTAAATGGGTGAAGCAAACATCCACTTCGCCTGACTCCAAGAGGGTTGCCATTTCTTCGATGCTGGCTTGCGTGATCTGGAAGTGTACTTCAGGATGGAGGGCGAGAAACTTGCCCAACGGTTCTGATAACAGATCCAAGGTCGACGTTGCCAGATGAATACGACCATGCTCCATTCCGGCCATATCCGATACGACTTTTTGCCCTTCCTCCAACAAGTTCAGTGCTTTATCTACCCGCTCCAAATACGCCTTCCCAAATGTATTCAGCCGAATACGTCCTCGCTCGCGGTCAAATAACGGAACCCCGACATCCTCTTCCAACCGAGCAATGGTTTTGCTGAGAGCAGGTTGAGCAATCCGCAACTCTTGGGCGGCTTTCGTCATATGCTGCCACTTGGCCACTGTTCGGAAATAGTGCAATTGCAACAATTCCATTCGATTCAACTCCATATACTCAGGTATATCAACTACATGTCAAAAGATATATTTTCGTTTATTTTAAAATCATTATAAACTACATCTAGCAAGGCCAACAATCACCTTCCCGGGAAGAAATCGGTGATAACGAGAGGTGTCTTTCCAATATGCAAACCGAACCACAACAACAATCTGCTGAAAAAGTTCTTCGCGTACTCGTGTTTACTCTCATGATTACGGTGATGAGTGCTACGATGTTCAATATCGTGTTACCGCAAATCAGGGCAGAATTTCATTTATCTTTTAGCCAAGTAAGCTGGGTGACGTCTGCCTTTTTGTTAATCTATGCGGTTGGAACCGTGATGTACGGAAAGCTAGCCGATTCCTACAAGCTCAAACATTTGCTTACATTCGGACTGATTCTATTTGCCATCGGCTCCGTTATCGGTTTTTTCGCCCATAATTATGGCATGGTGCTTTTTGGGAGAATTGTGCAAGCAGCAGGAGCGGCAGTTGTTCCAGCGACGTCTTCCATTATTCCGGTGCGTTATTTTCCAGCAGAGAGTAGGGGGCGAGCTCTAGGGATCTCAATGACCGGGATGGCAATCGGTAGCGCATTAGGTCCCGTTCTTTCCTCTTTGCTGGTCAGTCTGCTCGATTGGAGATGGCTGTTCTGCATGCCGTTGTTCACGCTTTTTGCCGTGCCTTTTTTCCGTAAGTATTTGGAGGAGGAGGAGCGGGAAGCTGTGAAAATGGACTGGATCGGTGGTGGGCTTCTCGCCATAACGATTGCGTTGCTTCTGCTGTCTATTACGAATCAGAGCTTGTTGCTCGCACTGGGGTACATCCTCTCATTCCTTCTATTTTGGGTAAGAATTCGGACGACCGCAGAACCTTTTGTTCGCCCTGGCTTATTCCGGAGCAAACGCTATTCGCTCGGGCTGGTCATTGCCTTTTTGATGATAGGGAGTGGCTATTCGTTCGCTTTCCTTAGTCCACAGTTGTTGGCAAATGTGAATCATCTGGCACCGGGGCTCATTGGCTTTGTCATGGTACCGGGAGCAATTGTGACCGCGTTTTTGGGGAAAAAGGCCGGGATTCTTGCAGATAAGAAAGGGAATTCGTATTTATTTTACACAGCGTCTGCGCTACTTTTGAGCAGCTTTGTCCTCTTCTCTTCCTTTGCGGGAGTATCCCCGTTCCTCATTGCCGTTTTTCTGATTTTTGGCAATGTCGGACTATCGTTTATGATGATTTCGATGTCAAACGCAATCTCGCAGTCACTACCAAAGGAACAGATCGGCGTCGGTATGGGACTGATGGCCATGCTGAACTTTATTGCAGGTGCACTTGCAGCTACCTTGTACGGCAAAACGATTGATGGAGGAGCTGCTGTGAGCTGGAATCTGCTCAATAGCTATCCAGGAGCGTCCGTCTATAGCAATATTTACTCCGCTTTAGTGCTCGTGATACTGGGTCTCGCCTGCCTTTATTACAGACAGTTCGGCCGCAGCTCAGTGAGAGGGTTCAATTAATTGAGCTATTAAAATTATTTTTATTGATAGCCTCCATTGACAATCAGATATAAACCGAATAAAATTTCAAACAATAATAACAATAACGCGAAGAACGGGAACAGTAAGTGGACTGATCTGTTTAGAGAGCTGCGGGGATGGTGCAACGCAGTCAGAGAAGCCAGTGAAGCTCGCCCGGGAGCGGCAGGACTGAACAAGATGTAGCGCTGCATCGAGCAGTAAGTTCTGACGGTTAACCTCCGTGATCGGGTTGTGCTGATCGACTAGGATCAGTACATGAGGTGGACTTCTGGCGAGTAGCTGGGGTCAACGAGAGTGGTACCGCGATAGACAAGGTCTGTCGTCTCTTCGATAGAGACGGCAGGCCTTTTTGATTTTCACAACGACATAGAGCAAACGCGAAGAACGGGAGCTAGTAAAGCGAATTTCTTGTCCAGAGAGCTGCGGGTAGGTGCGACGCAGTCAGGAAATGCTCGAATCTCACCCGGGAGCGGCAAGGTTGAAAACATACAGTAGACCTTGACGGATCGTCCCACGTCATCGGGACAGCGAGGTGGATTCTCTTTTGTAAAAAGAGGGGATCAACGAGAGTGGTACCGCGGCAGCCAAAAGCCTGTCGTCTCTTGTATATGGAGACGGCGGGCTTTTTTTATTACGGAAAAAAACGACCAAAAATTGAGGAGGCATTACCCATGACAAAACGAATCCATATTTTTGATACGACACTGCGTGACGGAGAGCAAGCGCCAGGAGCGTCTCTTTCGCCTGAGCAAAAAATCGTGATAGCGAAGCATTTGGCAGACCTCGGCGTGGATGTCATTGAACCAGGTTTCCCAATCTCCAGCCCCGGTGACTTCATGGCGGTGCAACGTATTTCACAAGAGGTGCACGGCGTGGAGATCTGTGGCTTTGCTCGTGCAGTGAAAGAGGACATCGATGCTGCCGTTCGGGCTACACAAGCGGCAGAGCGTCGCAGACTACACATGTTCCTGTCGTCCTCAAGCATTCATCTGGACTTCCAACTCCGCAAGTCGAGAGAGCAAGTGATTAAGATTGCCCGTGAAATGATTGCGTACGGCAAACAGTTTGTAGACCGGATCGAATTTTCTCCGATGGATGCGACTCGTACAGGCGATGAGTTTTTGTTTGAGATGATCGAAGCGGCAATTGAAGAAGGGGCAACTATTATCAACATCCCTGATACAGTAGGGTACGCACTTCCAGAAGAATACGGGGCCATGTTCACTCGTGTCATGAAAAACGTTCGTGGCAGCGACAAGGTAGAGTTCAGTGCACACTGCCACAATGACCTGGGACTCGCGGTTGCAAACAGTTTGGCTGCGATTCGTGCGGGGGTCACCCAAGTCGAAGTAACGGTCAATGGGGTAGGTGAGCGAGCAGGGAACTGCTCCTTGGAAGAGCTGGTGATGGCAATTGAGACGCGTAAAGAAGCATTGGATGCCGAGACTGGAATCAGACCAGAGCACATTTACACCACTTCACAAAAGGTGAGCCGTGCCATGAGCTTCCCGATTGCTTTCAACAAACCAATTGTGGGTCGCAATGCCTTTCAGCACGAAGCGGGAATTCATCAGGACGGTCTCCTAAAAGAGCGCAGCACCTACGAAATCATGGATCCGGAGAGCTTGGGTGTGCCTCGCAACATGATCATTCTCGGAAAGCACTCCGGGCGCCATGCCATCAAGCACCGCGTAAACGAATTCGGGATACAGCTGACCGATGAGCAGATGGAAACACTGTACGTCCAATTTAAAGAACTGGCTGACAAGCAAAAAGTTGTCCAGGATCATCAGTTGCTTGAGCTGGTAGGACAAACCGTGAACGCGGTACTGGAGCCATTTACATTGGTCAATGCGCAAGTGCTCACCGGCACATCCGGACATCGTATGGCTTCCTGCACGATTACGAATAATGTGACAGGAGAAGAACAAGCATACTCTGGCACCGGAGAAGGACCTGTTGAGGCATTGGTGGCAGGCATCAAGCAGGCACTGTCGTTCAACGTGGAGTTTACGGACATGGAGCTGTATTCATTGTCGTCGGGAGAGCATGCGACAGGCGAAGCGATCGTGACGGTCAGCGCCAACGGAAGTCATTTTAAAGGAGTTGCCGAGCATCGAGATGTACTGATGGCGGTCGCGCAGGCGTTTATGGCAGCGAGCAATCAGGCGGTGCGTGATCATCAGGCCAAAGCTGTAACAGCTGGGGCTAACTAAGAGTCAACTATAAAAAGTCAGCCTGTAGATGTTTGCAGGCTGACTCATCACGTGCTTATGGCTGTAGTGGGGAGAAGAATATTTCCAGTCTAGGCTCCAGGCTCCGTCCTGCTGAGGGCTGGGACTGTCCGCTCCAAAGGGATTCGCGGGGAAACGCAAAAGTGGTAGCCGCTTCGTAGCGCGAGCACGTTGCGTTTCTTTTGCCCGCGAATCCCTTCTCCGCTCGGTAGGACTCCACAAGTCGCTACGTCTGGAAATATTCTTCTCTGTCGTAACTGATGACATTTCTTCCATTCTTTTAAATCTCTAAAAGCATGTTTAAACACGGAAAGCTCGTAGAGGAAACAGGAGAAAACAGCGAAGATCTTTGGTACACCGACCGAGACGGAATGCAAAAAGCGAAACACGCCTTTAAGCGTCCACCTCTGAATTACATCCTGAAACGACTACTTTGGACGCGGTTTCGTTTTTTGCATGGAGGCGGGCAGTCAATCCCACAGCGGGTGGGACAAGAAGCTGAGCGTTTTCTCCTGTTTCCTCGACACCACTACAGAACGTTTACACTTTTTATCCCTTTTAAGATTCTCCATTCATACGGTGGCTATGTGCATGAGACGAAAACTTGGCGCAGAAGTAGTGGTTGAGGTTCCTCGTCAAGAAGCGTACAATTAGTACGAATTGAAAGGCCTACAAGCAATTACGTGCTTGTTCTTCATAGGAGAGCACACCGACAAAAGGAGTCAATCAACATGTTAAACGACTGGCGTATGTATACAGATGGAAGTGGAATGGAGCAAAAGCATGTAGCTTGGCATGAAGTGCTGAAGGAAATCGCTCAATTGGATGGAGTAACGCGGACGTTGGTTCACGCAGCGTATGGAGACCATGTGGATTTGGTCGTAGCAGGCGGGAACAACGGCAAAGTATTGGTACAATGGAAAGAACACGAGCCGGTTGAGCAGCACTTTGTCCTTGCGGCAGACAAACAATCGGCAGTGATGTCCACGCTCGTCATCGAGGGTAGTGAAGTTGCCTTTCCCCTTTCCTGGTGTGTTCCGCTTGAGCGGGTTGTTCCTTTGTGCGGGGATTTGCTAAGAACATGTGAAAAAGGGGAGCCAACCGAACTCGAATGGCTTCCGGTAGAAATGTAGGCAGGAGGGCAGCATGGAACTACAAACGTTGCAGCAGTCCATCCTCATCATGGCCGTCATCATTGGGATCGGTAGCTTAATCGGCTACCGGCAACCCTTGACTGCGGACTCTCGCCAACTCGTCATCACGATTATTGTAAATGTAGCCATGCCGTGCATTATTTTAGACGGGATCTTTCAGACAACCATTGATCAACAAATTTTATACCAAATTTTTGCAATATTCTTCATTTCGATTATCCTAAACTGCTTGGGCATTTTTATCGGCTGGTTAGGTGCGCGTGCACTTCCGCTCCCGGTGAAAAAACGCCGTGAGATTGCGCTCTTGTCCGGCTTGGGGAATACAGGCTTCATTGGTTTACCGCTTTGTGCAGCATTGTTTGGGCCAAAAGGGGCGCTCTTGGCGGCTATTTTCGACGCAGGTGTGGATGTCGTGCTATGGACAGTGGGTGTAATGATGCTCCAGGAAAAAGGAAGCTTCTCCTTAAAAGGGCTCAAGACACTCATCAACATTCCGATGGTTGCGATCGTATTTGGACTTGGTTCTGCCATCATCGGATTTGTGCCGCCTGAGCCTGTGAAGCAGCTGTTTGGAACGCTGTCCAAGCTCGCCTCTCCGTTAGCCATGATGTACATTGGTATGCTCTTGCCTATGTTTTTGCGCAACAAACCGCAAGTATCATTGAAGCTTTTGAGTATGCCACTCGCATTTAAATTAGTTGTTTTTCCGCTGATGACGGCGTTTCTTTTGTCCGTTTTTTCAATCGACAGCGATATCGTCAGCGTTTCCCTTGTACAAGTAGCAATGCCTACTCTGACATTGGCCTCGATTTTGTTCGGGCGCTATGCGGCGGATGAGGAGATGGGTGCCATGACGACGGTTTGTTCCACCTTGTTGGCGCTCTTGTCGATCCCCGTTGTTCTGGTCATGGGAAATTGGCTTTTGCACTAATCTCTCGCCAATCTCAGTCATAGTGAAACGAATCAGAGGTAACCTATGTCTAACAAGTAAAGAATGACGAAAATGATGATTAGGGATGGAGGAACAACAATGAAAGGCAAATCGATTTTGGCTGTTGCCCTGACACTGCAAGTGTTGGCGGCTTATCCTGTGCAGGCGGCAGTGTCTAGCACACCACAAACAACGACAAATGCGATACTGGTAAACGGAGAGCAATCTTCCTTGGCAAAAGCACCGATTCTCGTCCAGCAGCGCACCTATGTATCTGCCGAGGATGCGAGCCGGATTTTAGAAGGCACTTGGAAACAAGATGCAACGAATGGAGAAATGAAGCTGGCAAAAGGGACACTGACGTTCCAACTCGTTACAGGAAAAGTAGCGTTGAATGGCAAGTGGCTGCTAGATGGACAGGGCGCAATCGTGCGTGACAAGCAAGTGTATTTGCCGTTGAGATGGATGGCAGAGCAGGCCGGACATCAAATCACGTGGAATGCCGAGAAAAAGGCGGTGGAAATTGTGATGGCTGGAGAAGAGAGTGCCTTTACGCTTGTCGATACCGATAAACTGACAGAACAGGAACGCACGTTTATTGACTCGGTAAAAGAACAGCAAGGCATTCACAAGCAGGGAGACCTTTATGTCATCGCACGTGGGTCCTCACCGAATCCTGGCTACGGACTGCAAGTAACAAAAGTCGAGCAGAGCTGGGAGCAGCTTTTTGTATATGTCAAACAAACGCTGCCTGATCCGGGTAGAATGTACCCGCAAGTGATTTCCTATCCGTATTTGGCGGCAAAAGTGAAGCTGCCACCTTACACGACGATTGTCTTTCTGGATGCAGAGACGAAGAAGCCGCTGTTTGCCACAGAGGGCAACGGAAGTCGATAAGAAAATCGGGTAAAAAACGCACAGGGCCTGCTAGTGAGGAGCACGTAGCAGGCCCTCTTGTTTTTGTGTGACTCCTGATGTAAGATATGGTTGTGATTTCCTATCCCTTGAGAAACGGAGGTGTGTGTACGTGTTCGGAACTCTGCAAGCATGGTTTGTGGTAGAAACTTCCAGTATGACGCATGATTTTGCATTCAACGGGACCAGTCTGTCCTTTTTTGCGCATACAACTGAACGGAGTTTCCATAGGCGTACCATGCATCGATCAGGGGCGGTTTGTTCTTGACTATAATGGGTAACTGACGTAAGGTCGGTCCCTTTCACGATGCCGCAGGTAATGGCCTGCGGCTTTTTTGCGTCCACTCGCATGTACGGTGTGGTCTCAAAAATTGTGCCGGGGCCACCAGGAAGTCCATTATTTTGAACCGTTACCAACTTTTCAAGGAGGAAATAATCATGATTATTGTCGCGACACAGCAATTGCAGAAATCGTACGGAGCAGATCCGGTTTTACAAGATATCACATTGGAAATCAAAGTAGGAGAACGCGTCGGGATCGTCGGACCGAATGGAGCAGGTAAAACTACATTGTTCAAGCTGCTGGCTGGTATCGAAGGCCCCGATTCTGGTGAGCTTTTTCGGGCAAAAGGAACGATATGGGCGTACCTGCCGCAAACACCGAAGTATCCGGCTGAGTGGACGGGGGCGGATGTTGTAGCCAGCGCTTTTGCAGATGTTATCAAGCTGCAGGAGCAGATGCGCGAGCTCGAGCAACAGATGGGATTGCTTTACGAAAATGAACAAGAGCTAAACCGCCTCATGCTGCGCTATCAAAAGCTGCAAGATGAATTTGAACAACTGGATGGCTATCAGTGGGAGACGAAAATGACCCAGGTGACACAGGGCTTGGGAGTTAATTCAGAACTGTTAGCAACACCTTTTGCCCAACTCAGCGGTGGGGAAAAGACGAAGGCTGGTCTTGCAAAGCTACTCTGCCAACAAAGCGATGTTCTACTCCTGGATGAGCCGACCAACCATTTGGATGTGGAGTCGATGGAGTGGCTAGAGGAGTTTTTAAAAAATTATCAGGGCACGATCCTGATCATCTCCCATGACCGTTATTTTTTGGATGCGGTCGTCACGTCTGTCTATCATGTGGACGGAGGAGAAGCCGAATTCTATATCGGCAATTACAGTGCGTTCGCTACGGAGCGTGAAGAACGCTTGCTGCGCCAGTTTGCCGCTTATCAGGAGCAGCAGAAGCAGATTAAGAAAATGAAAGAGACGATCAAACGGCTCAAGGAGTGGGGCAATCGCTCCAATCCGCCGAACGAGGCTTTTCACCGTAGGGCAAAAAGCATGGAAAAAGCGCTGGCGAGGATTGAGCGTATCGAGCGACCGAAAATGGAAGCGGATCGCATGGGCTTGCAGTTTATGAAAACGGACCGAAGCGGGCAGGATGTGCTGAAAGCGACGGGGGTACAGAAAACATTTGGCGGAAAACAGTTGTTTGTGGACGCTAGTTTTTTATTGCGCTTTGGTGAGAGAAAAGCGCTGCTTGGACCAAATGGCTGCGGTAAATCTACGCTGATTCGCATGCTGCTGGGAGAGGTTGAGCCAGACGAAGGTACGCTCAAAATAGGCAGCAGCGTTAAGGTAGGCTACTTGTCACAGCAAGCTTTGGAAGGGGATCAAAACCAGCGGCTGATTGACGTTTTCCGTGAAGTAGCCAGAGTGACGGAGCCGGAAGCACGACATTTGCTGGCACGGTTTATGTTTTACGGCGAACAAGTTTTCAAGCGGATCGGGCAGTTGAGCGGTGGAGAGCGAATGCGACTGCGATTGGCGCAAATGATGCATCAGGAAATCAACCTGCTCATTCTGGACGAACCGACCAACCATCTGGATATCGAAGCGCGAGAAACATTGGAGGAAGCGTTGGCCGATTTTCGCGGGTCGTTGTTTATCATCTCTCATGATCGCTATTTCCTGCAAAAGATGGTAGATGGTGTGTTTTGGGTGGAAAATAAGCGGTTGGTTCACGATGTGGGTTCCTATGAGGAAGCAAGGGAAAAACAAAAACAGAGGATCGCTGCTCATGCCAGTAAGCCGGAGGAAATAGAGCGAAAGCAGCCAGTCATCAAGCAAGTTCAAGAGACGGCCGTGACGAATGCGACAGCCAAACGTCCGAATCCATATAAGCTGGCAGAGCTTGAACAAAAAATAGCATCATTAGAAGGAAGAAAAGGTGAACTGACGTCCTTGCTCCAGAGCGAAGGCGCAGATTACGAGCAGTTAGTGGCTTGGCAACAAGCGATTGATCAGGTGCAGCAGGAGATAGAGGTAACTTTTTCGTCTTGGATGGAGTTACAGGAACAGTAGGTTGCAATAAAAATAGCACCGCCAGCAAAGTGTTGAATGCTGGCGGTGCTTCCTTTTGTATCGCTTACGATTGCACTTGTGTGCTTGGTTCTGGCAAGCGACGATGGCTGCTGACGAACCAAAGGAGGAGCAATACCATCAAGACCCCGCCGAGGAAGAACGGACCGCTGTGGGAGACTTGGTAAACCGCTCCACCAGCTAATGGACCTAAGATGCGTCCAAGGCTGTCCATCGAGCTGATTGCCCCACTCGTCACGCCTTGGCCTTGCGTCGTCCGTTGGGTAATCATTGCTGTAGCTGTCGCTCTGATCATTCCTTGTCCTGCTCCGAATAACGAGAGGATCAGCGCCAGCACCCAAAAGTTACCCGACAGTGGAATGGCAAAAAAGCCAATGCCGTAAAGAATCATCCCAATGACTAGGACACTTGCTTCCCCTAGCTGTTTGACCATTCTTCCGATAAGCCCGCCTTGTACTGCGGCAGCGATCAAGCCCATGACGAGAAACATGTAGCCGAGGTCTTTGGAGGTGAAACCGTACAAATCACTTATGTACAGGGCAAAAGTCGTTTCTAGTCCGGAAAAAGCAAAGGAGACGGTGAACAAAATACCGTACAGCAAGGACATGGAACCGAACAAAGAGACAAGCGGATTTTGCCGCTGTTCTTTTTGCAGATTCGCCCGTTTTTCTTTCGGCAAGCTCTCTGGCAAGGCAAACAGGATCAGGAAAAACGTAAGCAACGCCACGATACCCGAAGCGTAGAAGGGAACGGCAAAGCCGAATTCACTGAGCAGTCCACCAATTACCGGACCGAAGACAAAGCTAAGTCCAATCCCGGCGCCAATGACCCCCATCCCTTTTGCCCGTTCTTCTGAAGGGAAGAGATCCGCCACCATAGCGGTTACGGTTGGTAATGCGGCAGCCGAGACGATTCCACCCAAAATGCGATACAGGAGCATTTCTGTATAACTGTCAGCTAGTCCAAACAGGATAAAGGTGATGGAAAAGCCGAACAGCCCGAATGATATGAGTGGCTTTCGCCCGACTCTGTCTGAAAGTGCTCCCCAAATCGGTGCAAACACCAACTGCATAATATTGTAGCTGGCAAAAAGCACGCCGATTTGAAACGAAGTCGCACCCAATTTTTCCGCGAAAAAGGGAAGAATGGGGATAATGATGCCAAAACCGAGCATGATGAAAAAAGCAATAAAGAACAAGAGGGCAAGGTGCTTCTTATTCACTACGTCTACCTCTTTTCGCACAAAAATCTATTTAAGCGGATTGTTTGCTTTTTCCACCTTACGTGAAGGAAAAGACGAAGTCAAGCCAGCAACGTGGGCAGTTATGGCAAGACGTGCTATAATAGAAAAGAAATAAGAATGGCTACCTATATTGTCAAGTATATATCCATGAGGTGTTTGTTACATGTCTACTGCGATGCTTTACTACCTGGCCTGGCATGAAGATGATTGGCTAGATGAAGTGCTCGATCGTTTTCCTGAAATCAATGCCATTGTGCCTTCGGTCAAAACGTTTGAGTTGCTGGCTAAACAAAGAGAGTCCGGAGAAGTAGGGCGAGCTGTCCTCGTTCTGAATGCGGCTGTCGAACAGGAGAGATGCAAGGCGTTTTTACGCTTGTGTCAAGAACACCCACAGCTGTCCGCGGACCCTTTGTATATCGTCGGATTGAAACCAGAAGAGGAGGAGACGTGGCAAGAAGCGTATCCACACGCGAAGATCATCGTCATTACCGGCTTTGCTGTCGAGTTTGATTACGATGCCGTCCTCGCAAGGATGGAAATCGATCTGGAGGGAGCTCATTGAAAATAAACCCGAATGAATTCGATTTGAAGGCGTTTCTGCACCGTTTCGGATTATTTATTTATACAGGTGATCCTGAAGGAGATTTGCTGTTGATAGAAGATGAAATTCGGGAGCTATATGAGCTGAATGTCATTGACAAGGAAGAGTTCATTGAAGCCATGTCAGCATTGCGCAGCAAGCGTAAGGCCGACGGAAGAGAATAGAGAGTAAGAACGTGTTTGCCAAGCCGTGTGTATGCGGTAGTTGGTGAACACGTTTTTTTTGTTTGGGAATCTCGAATTCTATTTTGTAAGAAATTCTTCAGAAATACTTATCCTTTTCTTAAGGATTTCTGTCTTCTTTTGAAAGGTTTACCCGTTAGGATAGAGTGCAGAGAGAAAGGAGGCGGCACAGGTGGAGTTTACAGGGTATTACGAGCTATTCTGGGAGATGGTTACAGGCATGCTGGGAAAATTCATTCCTGATGAGATTACAGTCATGACTGTAGGGGCGCAGATTGCCAATACAGGAGCGGACTTTTTTACAGCATTTGCCGTCATATACCCCGTTTTTTTCATCGTTTCTTGCGCGGGGTACTTACTGGGAGCGAAGGCATTTGGCTGGATGACCCGGAAGCTGGGCTTGCGTGCTGATTTACTGTCGGCATTGCGTGGTTCAATGGGCTGGCTGCTTGTTTTTGGTATCTTTCTTCCGATTATTCGTCATATCGTGCCTATCCTCGCCGGTGTCAGCCGAATGCCATTTCGGCAGTTCCTCCTATTCTTTTTACCGAGCAGTATCGTTTGGACCTTGCATTACTTTGTGGCAGGCTATTGGTTCTCCGATCAACTGGAAATAATGGTTGCGGGAGTTTATCAATATAGCAAAATTACGTTGACGATCGTTTGTTTCGCAGGGTTCTCGTTCCTTATGATTCGCCAGTTGCAGCGTCTTGGTGGAATGAAAGAACCTCGAACGAATAAGCAACCACCTGTTTCGTAATCGATACGAATTTCTAGAGTGCGGTGTCTACTATCCACGAGCTTTTCGGATGGCAGACGCCTTTTTGTTATGCGGATTTATTATCGTTATGTTCTGATATTTTTAAAAGTTTGTAAAGAAAAAGTTTACATATGGTAATAATGGGGTAGATTACCAAATGTCGTCGTGAAATGAAGTTCCATTTTTAAAAATTTGTGTGATTGGAGGCTTTTGCATGAGGAGCATAAAAAATGTGCTGGTAACCATTTTGGCTGCCATCACCATCGGTATTTTTATTCTTCAGCTAGTGTTTGGTTTTCTCCAGTTTGAGCAAATTATCTCGAATGAAGTAGAAGCAAAGCTACAAATGCAGGTAGCCAAAGAGGCGGCTTATCTGAATGGTATGCTGGACAAGACAGGCAAGCTCTCGGAAACACTCACTTATTCTGTCTCTCATGGCTCCAAGGAAACAATCAAGCATATCGAAGGGACGCTAGTCGATGTCGTAGCGTCTGAGCCTTTGATTGTGGGCGGTGGATTTTGGATGGAGCCATACAACTTCGACAGCTCGCAAAAGCTATACGGCAGATACGCTATCCGCAATAATGACAAAGTAGAGCTCGATCCGGCTTACAGCGATGGCAGCTATGATTATCTCGCACAGGATTGGTACAAGGCGGGGATGGTTGACAAACCATATGTGTGGACTGAGCCGTATGCCGACCCGATTTCCAAAGTTCCTATGGTTACAGCAATTGCGCCCATTAAAGTGGGAGGAAAGATCAGTGGTACGACGACATTGGATATCGGGCTTACGGAGCTTAACAAAAGCATCGAAAATCTGAAGGTTGGCGAAACAGGTTATGGTTTTATCGTTTCCAAGTCGGGTATTTACGTTTCCCATCGCGATGCACAAAAGAACTTGCAGGTGAAAATTACGGACGAGTCTGAAACGGGATTGCGGGACATTGCCAATCAAATAACAGAAGCAACCGCAACGGGTATGACGCAAGCAACCATAGATGGACAAAATCAATACGTCACCTTCGCTCCGATCGGGGAAACAGGCATGACGTTAGCTACTGTCATGCCCGCAGCAGAGATTAACGGACCGATTACCCAATACTTTTACATCAGCCTGATTATTTTTGGTGTCTCCATCAGTATTTTCCTCGTGATCTTGTATTGGTTCGTCAATCGACAGGTAGCACGTCCACTGTTGCAACTGAAAGCAGGCATCGTCAACTTGGTGGAAAAAAAGGATTTAACCCAGACGATCCCAATCCGGCGCAAGGATGAGATTGGCGACGTAGCGACAGCAGTAAATGCATTTATTGAAGATCTGCACGGAATGATGAAAAATATTAGCGGCTATACCGGTCAAGTAGGAACAGTCTCGGAAACCTCCGCAACGAAGGCTCATGAAGCACGACTTGCCTTTGGTCAGGTGGCCTCGTCGTTCCAAGAGGTAGCAACAGGGACAGAGAATCAACAGCATAGTGCTGAAGAAAGTGCGCGTGCCATGGAAGAAATGGCGATCGGTATTCAGCGGATTGCCGAAGCCTCCTCCACGATGGCAGAATCATCGAAACATATGGCAAACGAAGCGGTGGCGGGCAACCAATCCGTAGAAAAGGTGTCAGGACAGATGGATTCGATCAACCGATCCGTAAGCCATTCGGCCGATGTCGTTCGTTCGCTGGATAGCCGCTCAGCAGAAATCTCACAGATCGTGGAAGTAATCGCAAGCATCGCATCCCAGACGAACCTGTTGGCACTCAATGCGGCGATTGAAGCTGCGCGTGCAGGTGAACAGGGAAGAGGCTTCGCTGTGGTAGCGGATGAAGTGCGAAAGCTGGCAGAGCAGTCCAACTACTCGGCCAACCAAATTGCCAACCTGATTACCGAAATCCAAAGGGAAACGACTTCAGCGGTACAAGCCATGGATGAGGGAACCCGCGAGGTCGAAACTGGAATCCAGATTGCCCATGAGACAGGGGAAGCATTCCGCCGGATCATGGATTCTACCCAGGATGTATCAGATCAGATTCAGGAGATCTCCTCCGTTGCAGAGCAAATGTCAGCGGCAACGGAACAGGTGACGGCATCCATTTTGCAGTTGTCCTCGATTGCAAAGGAATCTGCCGCAAGTGCATCGAGTGTGGCTGCTTCAACGGAAGAGCAGCGCATCTCGATGAATCAGCTCTCTACATCCGCAGAGCAGCTAAACCAGATGGCAAAAGAATTACAGCAAATGATCAACCGTTTCACACTCTAACCACTTGTTTGTTTGCAAAAAAATGCAAAATGATGAACTGCTGCTGTCATACGATGGGAGCAGTTCGTTTATTGACAGAAAAATACAAGTCAGAATATAATGAATACAAATCAAAGCAAACAAAAGCAATATTTTGCAAACAAAAATCCGAGGCTGGTGGAACAGAATGCATAACCATAAGTATGACGTTGTGGTGATTGGTGGTGGAGTAGTCGGTACAGCCATATTACGCGCCCTCTCGTTTTATCAACTGAAACTGCTTTTAATCGAAAAGCAGCCTGACGTTTGTGAAGGGACAAGCAAGGCGAACAGTGGGATTGTTCATACTGGGTTTGATGCAAAGCCAGGCACGGTTGAGGCAGAGTGCCTTCGCCGGTCCCGCAGCTTATGGCCGATGTTGGTTGAGAATCTGAGAATCCCCTTCATTCCGTGCGGCGCCGTAATGGTGGCGACCAACGAAGAAGAAAAGCAGATCATCGAAACCACCTATGTTCCCAATGCAAAGGCGAATAACGTAGATGTTCACTGGATGTCTGCTGAGGAGATTCTGGAGATGAATCCCGCTGTGACAGCCAAGGTAACAGGCGGATTGGCAGTACCGGGTGAAGCGATTTGCGATCCATTCTGGGCCACCAGAGCTTTCGGAGAGATAGCAGTACTAAACGGCGCGGAGGTTGTGCTTGGGCATGGCGTCTCCCACATCGAGACTGTATCGGATGGAGAGGACTTGCGCCTTACGCTGGAAAATGGTGAAACGGTTACGACCCGATATGCGGTGAATGCGGCTGGATTATGGTCCGATGAAATTGCCCGGATGGTGGGAGATAAGAGCTTCTCGATTTCACCACGAAAAGGCCAGTTTATCCTGACCGAAGAGGCGATATCTATCTCCTCGATCATCTTGCCTGTTCCTACGAAAACCTCCAAGGGCGTGTTGGTTTCGCCAGTGGTGTTCGGCGGTTTTCTGCTTGGGCCAACGGCGGAGGATCAAGAGGACAAATGGGATCGCTCCACCTCACAGGTCGGCATGGAATCGGTGCTGGCAGGCTGTGAGAAACTGGTCCCCGACTCTCGGAAGTTTTCGACGATTCGTCAGTTTGCTGGTGTCAGGGCAGTTTGCAGCGAAGGAGATTTTGTCATCCGTCCATCCGTTGTACAGTCACGCATGATTCATGCCGCCGGGATTCGTTCCACCGGACTCTCTGCTTCCCCTGGCATAGCAGAGCTGGTAGCGGAAACGCTCCAGAAAGCCGGGCTTGAGCTACAAGCAAACGAACAGGCACAGCATGCTCTGCCGGACCTCTTTTCAGAAGAGCAGGAAACAGGAGAAATCATTTGTCTGTGCCGCTCCATTACCCGGAGTGAGATCGTCAATTCCTTAAAGCGTCCACTCACCCCGCAGACCATTGATGGAGTGAAGCGGCGGACGGGCGCCACCTTAGGAGAATGCCAAGGAAACTGCTGTATTCCCAAAATCATCGATGTTATGGCCGAGACCTATCCTGAACAGACCGGGAAGCAGCCTTTAAAAGGAGTACGAGACTCTTATCTAGCTGTATCACAAGGAGAGAAGCAGGCATGATGTATGAATTGGTGATCATTGGAGCAGGAATCTCGGGATTGACGGCAGCCCTTTCAGCGTGGGAGAGAGGAGTCAGCTCTGTTCTGATGATCGATTACCAGAAGAGAAGAGGTGGCTTCACCTTACCGTATTGGAGCTCTGACGAGTTTGCTCCAGAACGGGGGCTGCTGGAAAAAGCGTCGTCGCTTCCCTACGAGATTCACGAACAATCAACAGTCGTCGGTTTTTTCCCAGGGGCAAACGGTCAACTGCACCAGTTGTATGTCCAATCGCCGATGGGCACCTATTCTATTGAGGCTAAAAAGGTACTGATCACGTCAGGCTCACTGGAAAAACCGCGTGAGGCGCACAAAATCCCGGGGACACGTCCGGCAGGTGTCATGACCCCGCTGATGGCGATGCAGCTGATAGAGCGAGGACATCAGCCAGGCCGCAAGATTGTGTTGATCGAGAATGGCCGAATCTCTCGCAGTACAGCGACCCTTCTGGAAAAAGAGACGAGCAATCTGGTCAAATATGCGGAGTCAGATTGGGAGCTTACCTCTATCAAGGGATTGTCCCGTGTAGAAGGAGTACAGCTGCGGAATCGGATGACGGATGAGGTAGACGAAGTGGTGTGCGATACGCTCATTTTTGCAAAAGGTCGGGTGCCCTGCACGTTTTTCTTGAAAGGAACGCCAATCGAGCGAGATCATCACGATGCCATTATCGTAGATGCCACGGGGAAAACGAATCTGCCAGATATTTACGCCGCAGGGAGCTGTACCTGCCTTGGCGACGATGATCACATCAATTCGATGGAATTGGCAAAAGAAACAGCCAAGCATCTCTTTTAAAGCGATCATCAGAAGGGAGAGTTTACGATGAAGCTATCCGATTCGTTTACGATTCAGGCAAGCAAAGCGGATGTATGGTCCGTCTTTATGGATGTGGAAAAGCTCTCAGGCTGCGTACCAGGCTGCAAAGAAGTAAAAATGAGCAGCCCCACTCGTTATGAAGCGAACATGGAAGTGAAAATACAGTTTATGACGATTCAATTTCGCGTCACGGGGGAATTAAAAGAAGCGGTAGAAGGAGAAGCACTGCAAGTGGAGATGACCGGACAACCGGTAGCGTTGGCAGGGTTGTTCCGCAATCAATTGCACCTTCAGCTAAAAGAGGAGCAGCCGGGAACCACACGGGTGCAATACGAGATGGATATGCAAATGACAGGACGACTGGCATCATTAGGAGATATACTAATGAAGGGGACTGTGAAGAAAAAGGCAGAAGAATTTGCGACGAACGTCCAGACCTTGTTCCAGTCTAGTCAGGAGATTTACAATTAAGAGAAGATGGTGATCATCCATGCTACAAGAAGAAAGACAGCAGCTGATCCTGCAAATGCTACAAGAAAATCAATCCGTTCGAATTGCAGAGCTATGCAGCCGATTAATGGTGACGCGCGAAACAATCAGGCGTGATTTGTATGAAATGGAGCAGCAGGGGCTACTCAAGAAGGTGCATGGTGGCGCTATTCTGAATAAAACCAACGTGGAGCCTCCTTATGCCAAACGGAGTGGATTAAACTTGGCGGAGAAGGAGGCGATTGCGGTCGCCGCCGCCTCCTTGGTGGAGGACGGCGACGCAATCTATATTGATTTGGGCACGACGACACAATTGTTCGCCAAACACCTTTACCATAAAAAAGGAATTACGGTGATAACCAATGCGCTACTGGTGGCATTGGAACTATCTTATCACCCGGATGCAAAGGTGATTATGAGTGGGGGTGAATTGCGAGCAGGGGATCTGGCCATGTCCGGACCGATAGCCAGGAAAAGCCTCGAGGGGTTGTTTGTGGACAAAGCGTTTATTGGTGTAGGGGGATTGGCAGCAGAAACTGGTTTTACGGATTACCATGTGGGCGAGTCAGACATCAGGCAGCTGATGCTTACAAACGCCAAAGAAACATATGCACTGATTGATCATTCCAAAGTAAATGTAACCGCCTTCATGAAGGTGGCAGAGCTATCCGACATCGACGTAGTCATTACAGATGAGGAACTACCCCAATCACTTGCTGGGCGACTCGCTCAGGAAGGATTGCAAGTCATCGTTGCTAAGACATCCGTGTAAAGCAAATGGTGAGGGAGGCAATCAATGGTGAAACAATCGGTACAAGCAAATGATTCGCAAGATATGCAAACGTATCATTATAAGCAAGAATTGAGACGGACATTAAAACTGTTCAGTTCGTTTGCCGTCGCGTTTTCTTTCATTTCCATTACCACAGGCATTTTTAGTAATTATGGATTTGTGCTTAGTACGGCAGGGCCGGCTGGTATCTGGACCTGGCCGATTGTAACCATTGGACATTTATTAGTTGCCATTATTTTTGCAGAGCTGGCTGGACGAATTCCATTGAGCGGTTATTCCTATCAATGGGTGACACGTCTTGCCAACCCAGGGCTTGGTTGGTTTGCTGGCTGGATTGCCTTTTGCTTTCTCGTTATCGTGGTTCCTACCGTCGACTATGCACTGGCGCCCATCATTGCCGAGATGTTTGGCTGGGATACAGGCTCCAAGACGCTGGTCTGGATCGTGATTGGCACGCTGGTCGTACAAGCTTTATTAAACATTTATGGAGTGAAACTGGCTACTCGCATTAATGATATCGCCGTATACACTGAAGTGATCGGTATGGTTGGGATCGTTGTGGTGCTGGGGGCAGTTGTGATGTACAACGGGGCAAATTGGAGCACGCTGACCGATATCGGTACCGCTGCGACTCAATCAGACGGCTCGTACCTAGGCGCTTTTATCATGGCTGCCCTGATGGGTTCCTTTACGTTGGTAGGGTTCGAGGCTGCTGCGAATCTCTCTGAGGAGACGATCAATGCGAAAAAAACGGTGCCTCGTGCCATGATTTTATCCGTATTACTAAGTGGTGTGATCGGTTTCTTGCTGTTGATCGTCATTTCTGTTGCCATCACGGATCTGCCGACTGTGCTCGGTGCAGCGAATCCGATTCCGTACATTTTGCAAACAAGTCTTGGCTCTGCTGTATCCAGCTTCTTTCTGGTGCTTTGCCTCATCTCCATCTTCGCGTGCGGCTTGATCATCATGGCTTCCGCTTCCCGACTCATTTATGCGTTGTCACGCGACAATGTATTCTTCGCTTCCTCCATCTTCAAGAAGGTATCACCTCAGACTTCCGTACCAACAAACGCAGTTTTACTCGTTTTAGTGCTAGGCATACTCGCTGTGTTATTCGCAGATTCCCTGACCCTTCTGGTAGGGGCCACCTCGGTTCTGCCAGCACTTCTCTATCTGACAACGATTGCTGCTTATGCATGGAAACGCAAGGAACTGCCCAAATCGAAGTACTTTGATCTGGGCAAGTGGCGCACACCGCTCACTTTCCTTGCTATCGCATGGTTGATCTTTGAAATTGGCATCTTAACTATTCCGGAAAATTTCCATAGCGTAGCGATCGTGGCAGCTACTTTGCTGGCTGTTGGCGTCATTTTGTATCATCTGTTGTTCCGAAAAGGGATTATGGAGGGCCGTATCGGCATTAAAGACAGAACATTCCGATTTGATGAAGAGAAAGAAGATCATTCAGCCTAGAATAATGAAAAAGGAGTCTGCTGTATGGAGAAGTATTTGCTGTCGATCGATCAGGGAACAACTGGGACCAAGGTGCTGCTGGTAAATCACCATGGACGGGTTGCTGCCGAAAGCTATCAGAAGCACACGCAATATTATCCACAATCCGGATGGGTGGAGCATAATCCGGAGGAGATCTGGGAAAAGGTCTTGATGGGAGTCGCTGACGTGCTGCTCAAGGGACGTATCGAACCTGAGCAGGTGGAAGCGGTAGGCCTAGCCAATCAGGGGGAAACGGTCCTCTTCTGGGATTCGGTCAGAGGAGAGCCGCTTTATCCGGCTGTCGTCTGGTCGTGCCGCCGCTCCGATCAAATCGCCGAGCGTTGGAAGGCGGATGGTGCGTGGGCACAGAAGGTAGCCGAGAAAACCGGACTTTTGATTGACCCGTATTTTTCTGCGACCAAGATTAGATGGATGATGGAGGAAGTGCCTCTGGTGCAAGAAAAGATCCGACAGCGGCAGGCTTATTGCAGCACGCTTGACTCTTGGCTGATCTGGCAGATGACAGGAGGCACCTCGTATGTAACCGATGCTTCCACCGCTGCCCGAACACTGTTGTTTGCTCATCGGCAGGGGAATTGGGATAAGGAAATATTGCGGTATTTGGAGATAGAGGAAGACTGGCTGCCGCAAGTTCGTCCAACAGTTGGCTCGTTTGGCCGTACAGATCCGGTTACATTTTGCGGCATTCAAGCACCGATTCTCGTCAGTCAGGTGGATCAACCAGCCGCCCTTTACGGTCATCTCTGCATAGAGCCGGGTATGTCCAAATGCACGTATGGTACGGGCTGCTTCGCATACATGAACGTGGGAAACGAGCCGTCTGCTACGAAAGAGAGCGGACTCTTGACGACGCTTGTCTGGAAACGCGGGGCGCAACATACTTATGCGCTTGATGGAGCGATTTATGCGGCGGGGTCTGCTGTCGAATGGGGAAAGGAGCAGCTTGGGCTGTATCAGGATATAGACGAGCTGCAACGATGGTCGGAGCAGTGGTATGAAGAGCTGCACAAGGGAGAAGCCCCAACCAATCTTTTATTTATCCCAGCATTGAATGGGATCGGCACGCCATACTGGAACTCGGAGGCGAGAGGAGTGTTTCTCGGACTCTCCCAGCATACTGACCGACCGCTGATGGCAAAAGCGATGCTGGAAGGGATCGCTCACCGTGTAGCGGATGTGTTTGTCACAATGGAACAGGTAGTCGGACAAAAGATTTCCGTCTTGCGTGTAGATGGCGGCTTGACGGACAATCCGTATTTGATGCAGTTTCAGGCAGACCTGCTGGGTGTTCCGGTTGAGGTTCCTGAGATCAATGAAACAACAGCGATGGGGATTGCGTTTCTGCTCGGGGAAGAGTGCGGCTGGTGGTCGGTGAACGATTTGGAAGCGCGAATGAAGGTAGGGCGTCGCTATGAGCCGCAGATGGACGAAGAGGTGAGAAATAGACTGCGTGCTCGTTGGAACAAGGCGGTTCACCTCTTGTTACAAATAAGCGAAGGGTAACATAAAAAAAGCAACCAATTGCCAAAGCGAGCACAATGCTTTTGGCGGATTGGTTGCTTTTTATTACTTCTTTAACTCGAATGCAGGCTCCCAGCCAAAGCTGTCAAACCACTGCTTTTGCCTATAGTTCGAGAGAGCTTGTCTCACATAAGGAATGACGTTCGGGGGTAATTTATCCATGTCCACCCATACAAGCTCATCGCATTTATTCGGCTCGGCATTGATAATTTCTCCGCGCCATTCAGTGGCAGCGACAAAAAAATCGATGCGCTCATCATTGGAGCGACGATGCATGACGCCTACCATCTCCAAGCTCGCTGCATCGATGTCAATTCCGCATTCTTCTTTGGCCTCGCGGATCGCGGCTGTCTTTACTTCTTCATTCCCGTCCAGATGTCCAGCGGGAACACTGTAATTGCCGTCTTGGTAGCCGGTATTGTAGCGGCGTAATAACAAGACTTGCGCACCCTTCACCAGGAAAAGGTGAACGGCTACCTGCATCGCGAAGCGCTCTTTCTGCATGCGGATTCTCCTCTATTAATGATATTCTTCCGGACGATGATTCTCAGCAGCTTGTCTACGACGTTCCATTCTGTTTTTTTTCAAAATAGGAGAGCTAGTCATGGCAAAGAGTAGCATACCAATTCCAGCAACACCTAAAACGATCCCGATAGTAAGATACAGCCAATTCATTGAAAAGACCTCCTTAATTCATGCAAAGCGAACATGATTATGAATGGGAACTATGCTATAATGGCACAGTGTGTTTTTACCTGATTCTCGGTAGTAATTTCTAGAAAACGCAGGGAGGATTTTGCGAGATGACTCAGCATACGTCTGTTGATCAGCTATCCATTAATACCATCCGCACGTTGGCGATTGATGCCATCGAGAAGGCGAATTCCGGTCACCCGGGAATGCCGATGGGTGCAGCCCCTATGGCACATGTACTGTGGAGCCGCTTTATGAAAGTAAATCCGAGCAATCCAAAATGGATTGACCGTGACCGTTTTGTCCTCTCAGCAGGACATGGCTCTATGCTATTATACTCGATGTTGCATCTGATGAAATACGATGTTTCACTGGAAGACCTACATAACTTCCGTCAATGGGGCAGCAAAACGCCTGGTCACCCTGAGTTCGGACACACGGCAGGTGTTGACGCGACAACGGGTCCTCTGGGACAAGGGATCGCGATGGCTGTCGGTATGGCGATGGCTGAAAAGCACATGTCAGCTGTTTACAACCGCGACAATTTTGACATCGTTGACCATTACACATACGTGATCTGCGGCGACGGTGACTTGATGGAGGGTGTATCCAGCGAGTCTTCTTCTCTGGCTGCTCACCTGAAACTGGGCAAAATGATCGTGCTTTACGATTCGAACGATATCTCTCTGGATGGCGAGCTTTCCCGTTCCTTCTCTGAAAATGTAGCGGGTCGCTACCAAGCGTATGGTTGGCAATACATTCGCGTAGAAGACGGCAATGATCTGGCTGCTATCGACGCGGCTATCGCAGAAGCGAAAAAAGATTTGGATCGTCCTACCTTGATCGAAGTAAAAACCGTCATTGGATACGGAAGCCCGAACAAAGGCGGCTCCAGCTCTTCTCACGGCGCTCCGCTTGGAAAAGACGAAGTGAAGCTGACAAAAGCAAACTACGAGTGGAACCATGATAATGAGTTCCACGTACCACAAGAAGTGACTGATTTCTACGCAGGCTTGGCTGATGCTGGCGAAAAAGCAGAAGCGGCTTGGCGCGACCTGTTTGCTGCTTACGCAAAAGCGTATCCAGAACTGGCGCTGCAATTTACGACTGCAGAAGAAGGTCATCTGCCTGCTGGTTGGGACAACCATATGCCGACGTATGAAGCTGGCGCAAAGCTGGCGACACGCGTTGCTTCCGGTAATGCGATCAATGCATTGGCAAACAGCGTTCCGTTCTTCTTGGGTGGATCTGCTGACTTGGCACATTCCAACAACACGGTGATTAAAGAAGCGGGCAACTTCCTGCCAGGTTCTTATGATGGCCGTAACATTTGGTTTGGTGTTCGCGAATTCGCGATGGGTGCAGCCCTCAACGGTATGGCTCTCCACGGTGGCGTAAAAGTATACGGCGGTACGTTCTTCGTGTTCTCCGACTACGTGCGTCCGGCGATTCGTCTCTCTGCATTGATGAAGCAGCCAGTTGTCTACGTATTTACACATGACTCGATCGCAGTTGGTGAAGACGGACCGACGCATGAGCCGATTGAGCAGCTCGCTTCCTTGCGTGCGATGCCAGGCTTGACCATTCTTCGTCCGTCTGATGCAGTAGAAACGAACGAAGCTTGGAAATATGCTGTATCCCGTACAGATGAGCCAGTTGTACTGGTGCTGACTCGTCAAAACCTGCCAGTCCTGCCTGAGACTATTGAGAAAGCGGCAGAAGGCGTGAGCAAAGGTGCGTATGTTCTGGCAGATGCGCCTAGCGGCAACCCGCAACTCATCCTGTTGGCAACTGGTTCTGAGGTATCCCTCGTGATGCAGGCGCGTGAGCAACTCCTCGCGAAAGGTATTGAAACACGCGTTGTTTCTATGCCGAGCTGGAACCTGTTCGAGCGTCAACCGAAAGAGTATCGCGACGCTGTGATTCCACCGGCTGTAAAAGCACGCGTGGCGGTAGAAATGGGCTCTCCAATGGGGTGGGAGCGTTACGCTGGCGATAGCGGTACGGTCATCGCAATCAATCAGTTTGGCGCATCTGCACCAGGTGAGCGCATCATGAAGGAATACGGCTTCACGGTAGAAAATGTAGTGGCTGAAGCAGAAAAACTGCTGAAATAAATCGTAAACCTTTAGGAAAAAGCCTATCTTCTGTTTCAGGAGATAGGCTTTTCCAGTGACAAACGGAATTTTGTATGGAATGATAGACTACAACCCAAAACAGAAACTTTTTTGAAATGGGACCGTCTATATAAGATGTGGGGGAGAGAGAGAAGACCAGGAGGTAAATAATGGCAGCAAAGGCCAAGAAGAAGGTCAGGAAGAAAAAGAACAACTTGCTGATGATTGCCGTATCGTTTGCAATATTCCTTTTCCTTAGTGTGATTGGGGGCTACTTCGCCCTGTTGTATGCGGGAGACCGGATGATTGAGCAAAACATACAAAAGCTACAGGACTTAAAAGCAGAACCAACTGTCATATACGACAAAAACGGGAAAGAAATGACGAGTCTGATTCGTCAGAAGAACCGTATATACAAACCGATTAATGAAATGCCAAAGACTCTGATCGATGCCTTCCTCGCCGTAGAGGATAAGCGCTTTTATGAGCACAAAGGCGTCGATATGGTTCGGATCGGCGGCGCCATCGTCAATGACATCAAAAAAGGATCGTTAGCTGAAGGGGGAAGTACCATTACCCAACAGCTGGCTAGAAACGTCTTTCTCACCCTAGACCAAACGTTCTGGCGTAAAACAAAAGAAATGAGTATCGCGATTGGCTTGGAGCGCAAGTACTCCAAGGATCAAATTTTAGAGATGTACTTGAACCGCGTTTATTTGGGCGAAGGGGAATTTGGGGTAGAGGATGCTGCCCAGTATTACTTCGGCAAGTCGGTAAGCGATGATAAGTTTACCGTTGCGGAAGCAGCGATGCTGGCGGCTATTCCAAAAGCACCGACTACTTATTCACCTTTTAACAATCCAGAAAAAGCGAAACTGCGTCGAGACACCGTTATTCGTCTGATGCATGAGCAAGGAATCATTACCGATGAGCAAAAAGAGGCAGCTCAAGCAGAGCCGTTGCCGAAAGAACCGCATGAAGTGGCGGGTGGCAGCTTGAAAAAAGGCTATCGCGCGTTTTTTGACAATATGGTAGAAGAATCCGAAGCCACGTTCGGCGTGACAGAAGAAGAACTGTACCGCGGAGGCTGGAACATTTACACGACCTTCGATCCGAAAGTACAGGATGCCATGGTAGAGGAATATGCGAATGCCAAAAACTTCCCGAAAGACGGCGCCAAGCGCGGTGTAGAATCATCGATGATTGTCATCGACGCGAAAACGGGCGGAATTGCCGGGATGGTGGGCGGACGCAACTATGCGCCAAAAGGCTTTAACTATGCGACAGACATGAAGCGTCAGCCGGGTTCCAGCTTTAAGCCGATTGCGGTGTTCGCTCCGGCGGTAAATAAAGATATTAACAAATGGAACTCGAATTCGCAGCTGAGCAACAAAAGGCAGAGCTTCAATGGCTATGAGCCGCGCAACTACAATAACCGTTACACGGAAACGATGAACATGAACCGGGCGATGATCGACTCTGCGAATATCCCGCCAGTATGGTTATTAAATGAAATCGGCGTATCAGAAAGCTTGGAATACCTCAAGAAAGTCGGCATTGAGCTGACTCCGAACGATCGAAACCTGGCAATTGCCCTCGGGGGCTTGAGTTTAGGTACATCCCCGCTGGAAATGGCTCAGGCGTACACGCCTTTTGTCAATGGAGGGGTTGTGTCTGAGACGCACTCGATTACGAAGGTGGAGAACAAGGACGAGGGTGTTGTTCGTGAATACCAGCCAAAACAATCTGAGGCGCTGAAGCCGGAAGCAGCTTGGGAGATTCACACCATGCTGGAGAAAGCAGTTCAGGAAGGGACAGGGAAGGCAGCGCGTATCTCTGGCCGCCATGTTGCAGGTAAAACCGGTACGACCCAATCCATAGCAGGCGACAGCAGAGCAAACAAGGATGCTTGGTTCGTCGGATATACACCGGAATATGTCGGTGCCGTTTGGATGGGCTTCGATCCGGAGGACAAACAGCATTTGATGCTTCAAGGAAGTAGCATGACGGCGCAAATGTTCTCCAAAGTGTTGGCAACAGCTTTAAAAGGTGTGCCGTCATCGGACTTCGTTCGACCAGAAGGCACGGTACAACATAAACAAGAGGAAGTTGAACCAGAAATCCAATTGGCTGCAGACATGACATTGGATAATAACCAATTGAAGGTAGTGCTCAGCTGGATTGGCGGAGCTGAAGGTGGTACGTACGATTTGTACCGCATTAGCGAAAACGGCGAAAGACAACTCATCTCTGCGGGTATGAAGGAAACCTCGTTCGTAGATTTGCTGGATAGTCCAAGACAATATCGTTATCAAGTCGTTCCGAGAAATGCGCAAGGCGAGGAAGGCACACCTTCAAAAGAAGTCCCAATCGACTCCAAGAAGCTGGAGAATATAATTAATCAAGATCCAGGTCATAACGAGGAAGGTAACGATCAGGGGCAGAATCCGGGGGGTACCGAAAATGGAAACGGTGAAATTCCACCTGACCAAGGTACCGGAGAAAATGGTGAGCATACAAATAATGGAGATGGTAGCCAACCGCCAAATCAGGGAACAGGTGAGGTACCACCGGATATCGTGAATCCAGACCCTAGTCAGACAAATGGTTCCTCCAACGAAATCCAATTACCGCCACCTCCACAAGAGGAGGGGCAGAACCAGTTCCCAGATGCATCAAACGGCTAAAGATTAGCCCAGCAAGAACGATTCAAAACCGATTCGACTATTTGCACAGCTTCTTTCGCGTGGTACAATACCAGTAAATCGGGAGACAGGGGGGACAGTCCATGTCTGGCTACGCACAAAGAGATCTACCCACATTTTTCAAAGAACAGTTACGCCAAACCAAGGTGAATTTTGAGCGAGCTCTTGACTGTAAACACACCGATTTCGATGATCTTTACCCATACATGAACGAGCAGCCACAGTTCTTCTGGTACAAACGTTACGTGGCTTGGTCAGAATTGTTGACCGTCGTACGTCTAGCTGAACAATTGGGTATTGAGTGGACAGAGGATTTCAGTGAGCAGCAGGTAGAATTCATTCAAGGCAAGGTTCTGCAAGGAAAAGTGCTCGATTATTGGAACCCGGAAGAAGAGCAAGAAGAATCGATGAGAGAATTGGAAGAAGAAAAATAAATGTGATTGTAAAAACATGGCGCGTTCCCATTTGCGGGAACGCGCTTTTTTGCGTGCGCTAAGCAAAGCTCGCCTTTATAGTTAACAGTGTCCAATATTTCATACATGTTTATGAATTTTTGTAAAAAAATGTATACATTCTTACTCTTCTTTACTGCTATATGCATTGGCACCATAATTGCAATTCTAACAGCGTGTACTTTATTACATTCCAAATGGAGAGAAGGTGAATCTGCACAAAACAAAATACGGCTTCCTCGCAACAAACGAAAATACGGTTAAAAATCAAAGGAGGATTGCTCATTCATGAAGAAAAAGAGTCACACAGTACACAAAGGCCGCATGATGGCTGGTGTCCTTCTCTCGACATCATTTCTATTGGGGACGGTTGGTACTCCTGTCCAAGCCTTGGCAGTCAAAGATTATTCAAGTGAGATCGGTAGGGCTGGGAGTCAAAACGTTCCGCCTTCTGGAAAATATGTGGAGAGAAAGCTGGACCCGATCACCTCGTTTCAGCATCAATCCAGAGACGAAGCAGGAGAATATCCGCATCCAGTGGAGCCGACCTGGAGTGTAGAGGAGCAAGAGTCTTCTACCGAACAGCAGCGGAGCATGAAGGCAAATGTCGAAAAGTACGCGATGTCCGATTTGAATAAGCTCAGCTACGACGAATTAGTCAATGTACTGGTGACGATTAATTGGGAGCAGATTCCTGAATTATTCGATTTTACACCCGATTCGTATGCCTTTTACAACGATCGTCAGCGTGTTCAGGCCATTATTGACGCATTGCAAGTCAGAGGCACACAATACTCCAGCAGCGATTCTAAAGGAATTGACACCTTGGTTGAGGTTCTTCGCTCTGGATATTACCTCGGCTACTACCATCAGGAATTATCCTATCTCAATCAGAGAAGCGAGCATCAAAAAGTGTTCCCTGCTCTGCATGCCATTGCAGATAATCCGAATTTCAAATTAGGGACAGATGCTCAAAATGAGGTAGTAGGTGCCTTTGGTGGACTTATCGGAAACACTTTTGTAAGCGCTTCCCTTGTGGAAAAAGCTGCCCCGATCATCCGTCAATACGAAGAACAAATGGATACTTTCATCTCGCAGCGGAGTGCGGGAGATGCTGTATTCCGTATCATGAGCCAGGTTAGCTTCATTCTGATGTGGAAAGTGGATGAACCAACCAAGCGACAGGAGTTTTACGGCAAAATCGATTCGTATCTGAACGAATTGGGAAAACTCGCCTTGCATGGCGATACAGATGAAGCGAAGGAATGGGTCCTCGACAATGGGTTTTATCACAGTGCGTATTTGGGAGAATACCATTCCAATCCGAATAAGGGTAACGAGGTCCTCACAGAAGCGTTAGAGCTTTATCCTTATGTGGGACTTCAGTATATGCAGGTAGCGAAGCTGATCCAGACGGTCTATGGCGGAAAAGACGCGCAGGGAAGGGACATCCAGTTCAACAAGATTCGTGAGGATGCCATGGAAAAGTATCTGCCCAAAGAATATACGTTTGATGACGGAAGCATCGTCATGAAAACAGGCGGGGATGTCACAGAAGAAAAAGTCAAACGGTTATACTGGGCGGCAAAAGAGGTAAAAGCGCAGTTTCATCGGATGGCAGGGCGAGATGAACCGATGGAAAAAGGGAACCCCGACGATATTTTGACCATTGTCCTTTACAATAGTCCTTCAGAGTACAAGATGAACAACCCCCTGTACGGCTATGAAACGGACAACGGGGGCATGTATATCGAGGGGAAAGGAACTTTCTTCACCTACGAGCGCACACCGCAGCAGAGTACGTACACACTGGAAGAGTTGTTCCGCCATGAATTCACGCACTATTTACAAGGGCGTTACGCCATACCTGGCTTATGGAATGAAGGCCCGATTTACAGAGACGAGAGACTGTCGTGGTTTGAAGAAGGGGGAGCGGAACTCTTTGCAGGCTCCACGCGAACAACAGGTGTTCTGCCTCGAAAATCCATGGTCAACAATCTGATTCGCTTTGGACAGAATAATTGGTATACAGCGTCTCAAACTTTGCACGCACGCTACGGTACATGGGACTTTTATACGTATTCATACGCCTTGCAGTATCACATGATGAAAGAGGACTGGAACAAACTCGATGATATCATGGACTACATAGAGGCCAATAACGTGGATGGTTATGACCAGTTAATCCGTACGCTCAGCAATGATTCAGAGCTGAATCGGGATTACCACGGTACAATGGAATCGTTGGTAGACAGCTATCCTGATCTGACCGTGCCGCTGGTGTCGGATGATTATCTGGTAACGCCAGACCCCAAAGCAAGTGCAGAAATCTTCCAGGAAATTGAAGATGTCACCGGATTGCAAAATGTATCTACAAACAGGCACGATTCAGAGTTCTTCCAAACCTTTACGTTATCAGGCACGTACACAGGTACGCAGGCAGAAGGGGAGAAGCAAGACTGGGAAACGATGAATCGCATCACTGACGAGTTTCTAACCACGCTTACTTCCCATCCATGGAACGGCTACAAAACCGTAACCGCTTACTTTACCAACTACCGAGTAAATGCGTCCAATCAGTTTGAATATGATGTCACCTTCCATGGAGTACTTCCAGAACAGGGAGATGGAGAGAACCAGCCGCCTGTTATTGTCATGAACGGCCCGTCAAAAGCAGCCGTAAACGAGGAAGTGACGTTTAGCAGTAACGGAAGCTCCGATCCGGATGGCAGCATCGTATCTTATCTGTGGGAATTTGGAGATGGCACAAGCAGCAGTGATGCCAATCCTACGCATGTCTACGAAAATCAGGGAGAATATACCGTAAAGCTACGAGTAACGGATGACAAAGGAGCGGTTACTGCGAAATCGATTACGATCACGATCGAAGAGCAGGGTGGAGAAATCGGGGAAAAGGAACAAGAGCCAAACAACAGCTTTTCAGAGGCAAATCTGTTGAAAAGCAATGTGGAGCTGAGTGGTCAAACAAGCAAACAAGACGACAAGGACATTTTTGCCTTGAAGGTATTGGGCAACGGAACGGTGAAAATCAACGTAACGAGTGAGCATGATACTGGTTTGAACTGGGTCGTTCATCATGAGGATGATCTGAATAATTATTTCGCATACCCCAAAACCTCAGGAAAAACGCTCTCCGGTGAGTTTGAAGCATCTCCGGGTACCTATTACTTGTCCGTTTACAACTTTAACGGTGAAACCATTCCATACAAAGTAACAGCGGAATTGCCAGAAGTAGAAGCAGAACCAACCGAAACGGAGCCGAACAATTCATTCGATGAGGCTAATGCGCTACAGTTGGGCGAAGAGATAAGTGGTCAAACCGATCGTACAGATGACAAGGACACGTACATCATTCAGGTTGAAGAGGAAGGGATCGTTCAAGTTACGGTAAGTAGCGAGAAGGACGAAGGCTTAAACTGGGTGGTGTTCCATGAGGATGATCTCGAAACGTATTTCGCCTACCCCAAAAACGCAGGTAAGAACCTAACTGGAGAATTTGAGGCGAAACCAGGGAAATATTACTTGTTAGTCTACAATAATAACAACACGAAGATTCCGTACAAAGTTATCGTGAACGCAGAGTAATCTCCCCATTCAATGGAAAAGCCCTTTCCACCCCTTTTTAAAAAAGGGATAGAAGGGCTTTTTTTCGTTTGATAAGCGTCTGGTAAAAATCAGCGCGTAACGGTATGGCGTTCCGCACGTCTTTTCTTTACGTAGCCAAAGAATCATCAATGGAGCCAATTGTAAATGACTTGTGGCGTCTCTTCCTCAGGGCCAGCCGGGAGAACGAATGGAACAGGATTGCTCCAAGGCTGGGCAGAGGACGGGGCATTGGAGATAATGAATTCTGTCCCCAATGAAACAAAGGTGTACAGCTCCTCGACAGCGGTATTGTACAGCCGAACACATCCGAGCGAAACAGATGAGCCGATGCTCTCGGGATGATTAGTCCCGTGGATGGCATACCCCTTCTCCTGAAAGACCATGCCCCTCGTTCCATAAATATTGTCATGTCCGCGGGGCTGATTGATTTTTTGTTGAATGGTATAGTAGCCTTCGGGTGTAGAACCGTTTTTACCTATGGCGACGGGATAGCTGCGTACCAAATGGGAACCGCTGATGAGCTTCATCGTATGTGTCGAGGTAGTCAAGTGAAGCTGTAACGGTTCGAAAGGCGCCACTGGCTCCGGATAGCCGGGAAGCGGCAGCACATTGCGCAAGCTGTCCCATGCGGACTCTGGCAAGAAGGCTTTGGGATGATACGGATAGCTTTTTAACAAAAGTCTCTTTGGCGGTACTGGAATTTGTGGCAAATAATTGCCTGGATAAGCGTCAGCCAGATCAGACAGCTGGGCAGGCAACGCACCCGTTTGCTGATAATAGCGGTACAAGGCATTTCGCAAGATCAGTACATGCTGGAGGGTTAGCTGCTCATCCGTGAGTTCTGCCTTACCTGTGGCAAGTGTCGGTTCTCGTTCCAACTGCACAGGTTTATCCCACCATTTTTCACTGAGAACAGTCCGACTCGTCGGATTGTAACGCAAGATGCCTCGGACTTCGCGCGGCTGATAAAACAGCAAGGGACGGAATAGCGGTGAACCAGGTACTTCTGGGACAACCATCACTGTAAAAGGCTGCGTAAGAGCAGGACGCCTTGACTCTACATAGCGCCGGACCTGTTCAGATAGCTCACGGGCATTGAGTGTAGGAGGAACTGCGATGACCTCGACATGTGGCTGCGTTTGAGCTGTTGTCGGTACGGGCTGTTTGGCAGTCTGCGGCGTTGTCTTGGAGGACGCATCTCTCAACGGTCCTGGCGAAAAAGCGAATTGAAAATAGAGAAACAAGAGCGAAGCCAAGAGTAAACGTGTTCGATTGCCCAAGGAATTGCGCTGTCGCTCCCGCAGCAGTCGTTGATAACCGTCACGCGTCTCGTTGTAATACGGGCCTTGCTTGGATACGAGACCACGCCTGTACGCTTCGAGAGCCTGTTCCGAGTTTCCTTGTGCTTCTCGTTCTTGACCAAGGTGAAACCAACCGATCGCCTCGTTTGGATATTGAGTCGTATACCACCGGTAAAAGGCGATGTCGCTCTGATCCGGATATTTCATATGAAATGTACTTTTTTCCTGAAGAAAGGAAACCTTGTCCACGGATACTTCTCCCCCAAATAAATGAGCGTTCAAAAAGGCGCCCTTATAAGGATGTATCGGCGTGAGTCGGGAAAATAATGAGAGTGGAGGTCAAAAATGGTTTATTTACGAACGATCAAGCTGCTGCGAGAAAAATTTCCCAACGCGAAAGAATATCCGTTTCACCTGCCCTCCTTGCGCAAGCTGGAAGAGATCGAGCTTGCGAGCAGTGTCACTTTTTTTGTAGGAGAGAATGGCTCGGGCAAATCGACCTTATTGGAATCAATAGCCTATCAATGCGGTTTTAACACGGCTGGAGGATCGCGTCACAACTTTTATGAGGTGCATCGCTCGGAGGCGATTCTGGGTGACTACATACGTCTTTCCTGGCTGCCCAAAATAACGAATGGCTTTTTCCTGCGAGCGGAAAGCTTCTATCAATTTGCCAGCCATATCGATGAGATGGGCCCGCAAAGCTATCAACATTACGGCGGACGCTCGCTGCATGAGCAATCACACGGAGAATCCTTTTTCTCACTATTTGCCAATCGCTTCAACGGCAGGGGCATCTACCTGCTGGATGAGCCCGAGGCTGCTCTTTCACCAAAGCGTCAAATTGCTTTTTTGTACTTGATGCGAGATTTGGTGGAAGAAGGAGCACAATTTATCATTGCGTCGCACTCGCCGATTCTATTGGGCTATCCCGGAGCGACTATCCTCAATTTTGACGAATCGCCGGTACAAGAGGTGAAATATCGCGATACGGAGCACTATCAATTGACCCGCCGTTTCCTGGAGAAGCCAGATCTATTTTTAGATGAAAAATAATTTTCATTCTTCCTGTCACAAAAAATGCCTTGGCGGTTTCTATTAGATGAACGAAGCAGTAGAGGCATTCGTCAATGACGCAGGAAGGAGGAATCCAGTGGAGGTGCAAGCAAACCTGGTGATGAACCATGCTCGAGTAGAGGATCAAGCAGATACCTTTCAAGAATTGTTTACGACCTATTATCCGTTTGTGGTCAGACAGATCATGCGAATTGTGAAAGAGCAACAAACGGCAGAAGATATTGCACAGGATGTATTTCTCTCCTTTTACCATACGGATCGCACGGTGATCGAAAATATCCCGGCATGGCTGTCCAAGTCCGCGCTCTACGCAGCGTACAACTATCTTCGTTCAGAAAAACGCAGGTACGCAAGACAAGAGCGAAGTGCATCCGAACAAGAGCACGTCAGCCCTTCTACAGAAGAGATGTGGCTTGCAAAAGAGTCCCAGAGTATCGTTCGCGATGTGCTAGAGGAGCTAGACGAGCGGGAACGAACCTTGCTGGTCATGAAATATTCCGGATTTCCTTATGCGGAGTTGGCTAAAGCGACTGGCACGCAGATCAGCTCGGTGGGAACACTCCTCGCGAGAGCGAAAAGTAAATTTCGTACCATATATGGCCGGATGAGGGGGGAAGAGGAATGAAATGTGCCGATACAGGCTTTATCCAGGCGTTCTTAGACGGTGAGTGCAGCTCAAAAGAAAGTGAGCAATTCCTGCTTCATCTGGAGTACTGTGAAACCTGCCGTACACAGCTGGACGAACTGTCCGCTTTGGATAGCTGGACTCGTGAGAAGATGGAGCATGCTTTTTCCGAGACCAACGATGTGAAGGTCAATACAGAAGCAGCATGGCAGCGATTTTCGCAAACGATCGAGAAATCGACTGACACATATGCACAAGAGCGACAAATGATAACCAATCGAGCAACAATTAGAAGGAGCTGGAATCAGATGAACAAACAAACAAAAAGATGGGTGACAGGTGCTTCGGCAGCAGCAGTATTGGCTGTGTCCCTGTCTTTCCCCCAAGTACAAGCAGCAGCGAATGATTTTCTGTCCATTTTCCGCATGGATAAAGTTGAATTCGTCAAAGTGACGCAAGAAGATATGCAAGAGCTGGAACAATGGATCGCAAACGGCAATTGGGGCGAGACGGAACTGCCTGGGATCGGAAAAATCTGGATGGATAAAAACGATCAAGAGAAACTTGAGCAAAGAAGCTACTATTACAACAACAAGGAATCCGCGGAAAAGGCTGGCGTGAAGTTGCCACAGCTGCCGCAGGACGTCACGGTGGATAGTGTAGACATCCAATCTCCTTTTACCATGCACATGGAGATCGATGCCGATCGTGCAAACAAGCTACTGGCGCAATTGCAGGTAGAGGCGCGCTTTGATGAAAAACTGAGTGGCAAACGCTTCTCCTTGAAGATTCCACAGATGCAGCAGGTCAGGATGCTTGTCGGAAAAGATAATATTAGCTACTTTGTCGTAAACGCACCTGAGCTAAGCGCACCAGAGGGAGTTGATCTGGCACAGCTTCGCGAGACACTCTTGGCCCTGCCGTTCATTCCGGATCAAGTGAAAAAACAGATGATTAGCATTGAAGACTGGCAGCATACTCTTCCTGTGCCATACATGGCAGACGGCGAGAGCAAGATGAAGGAAGTGAAAGTGAACGGTCAAAACGGAATGCTGATCACAGGTGAATACAATGCACATCTGATGTGGCAGCAGGATGGACAGATTCACATGCTGGAAGGTAGCGAAAAGAGCGCTGATGGGCTGTTGGATTTTGCAAAACAACTGAAATAAGTAAACAAATAGTGGGGCATTGGCAGAGTTTTCCTGAAAAAGGAGGGCTCTGCTTTGTCCCGTTTGCAATGGAGAAAGTGAGGTAAGCGATGTCAGATTATGTGATAGAGACCTGGGAGTTGACCAAGCAATATAACGGTAAAGCTGGCTGCAAAAATATTACGCTACAAGTACCGCGCGGCTCCGTATTTGGTTTCCTCGGGCAAAATGGAGCGGGTAAGAGTACCTTTGTCAGGACGATGCTCGGGTTATTGCACCCAACGAATGGCAAAGCGGTAATGCTTGGGCAGCCGATTGGCAGTGTAGAATCAAGGAAAAAGGTAGGGTACTTGCCAGAGCTGTTTCGCTATCCTGATTGGTTGACGGGTCAACAGCTCTTGGAGCATCATGCCGAGTTGTGTGGATTAACACTTCGCGAGAGCAATTCCGTGATAAAAAATGTCGTTGAGCTGGTCGGAATGGCTGGACGTGAGCGTGAACGCATCCGGGGCTATTCCAAAGGCATGCAGCAGCGTATCGGGATTGCCTGCGCCCTCTTATCCGATCCAGAGCTGATCTTCCTCGATGAGCCGACCTCCGCACTGGACCCAATCGGGCGAAAAGAAGTACGTGAACTGATCGCGCGGCTACGTGACCAAGGAAAGACGGTTTTTCTCAACAGTCATCTACTGAGTGAAATGGAGAGCGTGTGCAACTACGTCGGGATCATTCACCGCAGTGAACTGGTCGTACATGGCGACTGGCGCAAGCTGAGCAGCGTCCAACCACAAATTGAATTGACAGTGGACAAGGATAGCGCAGGTTTTCCTAACGAGCTTCCTTCCTTCGTCACAGAGAGTCGTCTCGTAAGACAAGAGGAAGACCGTGATACATGGTTAATGACGCTGGATCAGGACAATCGGGTACCCGCTCTGTTGCAACAGTTGATTGCATCCGGGGCTGGGGTACATGAAGTCGTGCGCAAGCAGCAATCACTGGAAGACGTATTCCTGTATTGGGTGCAGAGAAAGGAGGGGGAACGACATGTGGCCGATCATCAAAATCACGTATAGAGAAATGATCTCCAAGCGTATTTTCACGATTACGCTGATCATGTCGATGGCCTTCCTGCTGCTGTTTGGACTTGCCACAGGCTATGCGGTCAAGGAAATGAAGGATATGTTAGGAGACGTGGGCGTGGAGAGAATGTTGGAAAAGCAGGTTCTCTCCACGCAGATGCTGGGCATGGGTTTGTACTTTGGCTCTGTCATTACGGCACTCCTGGCAATTTTGAGCAGTGTAGGAAGCATTGCCTCTGAAATCGAAAGCCATCAAATCGATACGTGGCTGGCACGAGCACTTCCTCGCTACAAATATGTGCTGGGGAAATTTTTCGGGTTGGCGAGTATGCTGGGGTTGTATGCACTCCTGATGTTTACCGGACTATTGGCGATCAACCAATGGGTGGGGGAAGGTATGCTGGCTGTTCAGGTGGATGCTAGCCAAATTCTGAAAGCAGCTGCTTTCTTCGTTAGTATGCCGATCATTCTTGTCTGTGTAGCTATGCTTTTAAGCAGTATCACCACCACAGTGACGGGCGGTATTATCCTGATCATTCTGTACGGGATCAGCTTCGTTGGCGGCTTCATTGAGCAGCTTGGTGCGGTCTTTAGCAATAGTTCGCTAACCAATATCGGGATTATTTCCAGTCTGCTCTTTCCTGCCGATTCATTGTTCAGGCAAGCGACACTTTCGTTATTTGATTCGGCTGACGATCCGCTGTCCTTTGCTTCACAAGGAATTTTCGGTACGACTTCTCCTCCGAGTACTGCCATGCTCATCTACACTATTCTCTATGGCATCGTGGCGCTGGGGCTGTCCATTCGTGTGTTTCAAAAGCGAGATGTATAAGAAAAACAAGAGAGCGGCTGATTCGTGCCGTTCTTTTTCTTAATGGAAAGAGGCCCTTTCACGAAAGGCCTCTTTTTTATGTACTTGCATGCTCCGATCACCATATGCGCATTTCATGATTTTTATGATGTTAATAGAGGAAATGCGGTTAAAACAGTTTATGCGCATATTCTATTCGGATTTTTACGAACATTGTTATAATGACAGCACAATATGAAAGCGCATTCGTCATGGTTGCTACAACATCATTGTAAGCGCATTCTTGCAAGGGGGAACTAGCGTATGCTGGCATTACTTGGATTTCTCATGGTAGCCGTTTTCATGTACTTGATTATGTCGAGACGGCTTTCGGCATTAGTTGCTTTAATTGTTGTTCCTGTTGTTTTTGCGTTGATTAGCGGATTTGGTACAGAAATTGGCGACATGATGCTTGCAGGCATCAAGAAAATTGCCCCTACGGGAATCATGCTGCTGTTCGCCATTCTGTACTTTGGAGTCATGATGGATGCAGGTCTGTTTGATCCATTAATTAAAAAAATCGTGAAAATTGTAAAGGGTGACCCACTGAAGGTGATTGTAGGTACAGCGATTCTCGCTACCTTGGTCGCACTGGATGGAGATGGAACCACGACTTATATGATTACCGTTACAGCGATGCTGCCTTTGTATCGCAAGCTGGGAATCAGACCGATGATTTTGGCAGCTATGGCGATGCTCTCACTCGGTGTTATGAACATGACGCCTTGGGGTGGACCGACAGCACGTGTTATGAGTGTACTCCATATGGATGTTTCCGAGATTTTCGTCCCTGTTATTCCTTTGATGATTGGCGGAATTGCGTGGGTGATGATCGTAGCCTGTATTCTGGGCAAACAAGAGCGTAAGCGTCTAGGGATTATTGAGATACCAGATGAAGATTTGCAATCGCTTGCAGGACAAGAAGTGGCGGCGACGGATGAGACTGCAGCACTGAAACGACCGCACCTGATCTGGTTCAATCTGTTGTTGACAGCAGCCCTGATGGTTGGTCTGATTACGAGCTTCTTGCCACTGCCGACGATGTTCATGCTCGCTTTTGCCATTGCCCTGTTTATTAACTACCCGAAAATGCAAGATCAGAAAGAACGGATTGCAGCCCACGCAGCTAACGCACTGGCTACGGTGTCCATGGTTTTCGCTGCGGGAATCTTTACAGGCATCCTGACTGAAACGAAAATGATCGATGCGATGGCGAGCACACTCGTTTCCTGGATTCCAGATTCACTTGGTTCCCATATGCCTCTACTCGTAGCGCTAACAAGCATGCCATTCACGTATTTCATGTCGAACGATGCGTATTACTTCGGAATCGTTCCAATCCTGGCGAATGCAGCAGCCGCTTACGGAATCGATCCGGCGGAAATTGGTCGCGCTTCGATCCTGGGTCAACCGTTGCATGTACTCAGCCCGTTGTTTGCAGCACAGTACCTGTTGATCGGAATGGTTGGGGTCGATTATGCGGAAACCCAAAAGTTCATCCTGAAATGGGCGTTTGGAACATCGATCGTGATGATTGTGCTTGCTCTTCTTACCGGAGTCATCTCATTCTAGTCAACTAAAAGAAGGAAGAAATAAAAAAAGAGGCCTGCTCATGGCCTCTTTTTTCGTCATCGAGCGAAATGAGATACAATGAGAAGAAGAGGAGGGAACGATGTGCGTTTTCACAGCAAGCTGATGTTGATTATTTGCTCGCTCCTTTTTGGTGTGACTGTCATACTTGGTACGATGTTTGAACAGATGCTGGCGGGTGTATTGGAGCATGAGATCGGAACACGCGCACTGCATACCGCCAAGACCGTCGCACAGATGTCCGAGATCAAACAGGCGTTTGACGCAGAAGATCCAGCTAAGATTATCAATCCAATCGTGGAAAAAATACGCGTGGATACGAATGCGGCATTTATAACCGTAGGAAATTTGCAAAGCATCCGCTATTCACATCCTGATCCAGAGCAGATTGGCAAAAAGATGGTGGGAGGCGACAATGAGGCAGTATTTGAGGGGCAATCCATCATCTCTGAGACAGTCGGTTCGCTTGGCCCCGGATTGAGAGGAAAGACTCCAATCTATGATGAGGAAGGAAAGGTGATGGGGGTCGTTTCTGTCGGCTTTTTGTTTGAGGATATAAATGAGACGATCGAATCGTATCGCAATCGAATATTCGTCATCGGCATCGTCACCTTGCTCTTGGGTGTGGTGGCTACGCTTATTCTTTCGCAGAATGTAAAGAAAGCCATATTTGGTTTGGAGCCAGAACAAATCGGACGATTGTATCAGGAAAATCAAGCCGTGCTGGAATCGATTCGCGAAGGCATTGTGGCAGTCAATAAGGAAGGGGCGATCACGCTCGCAAATCAGACGGCTCTCCATATGCTGGGGCAAGCGAAGGATAAAGACAGTATCATGGACAAACAGGACGAGCTGGTTCGTTCGCTGGGCCTTCATGAGGTGATTGAGACAGGGAAAGCCGAATTTGACCGCGAAACGAATGTGGACAAGCACGTATTAGTCGTGAACCGGGTCCCGATTATGGATAAGGAGCGCCATGTTATGGGTGCGGTAGCGAGTTTTCGCAATCGGTCCGAGCTGTTCGAGGTCACACAGGAGCTGTCACGAGTGAAGGAGTATGCGGAAGTCCTCCGTTCCCAGACGCATGAGTATTCCAACAAACTGCATCTCATATCAGGACTCATCCAGCTTGAATCGTATCAGGAAGCCATTGAAACGATCTCTTCTGAGTTAAATGTGCATGTTCACAATACGACGTTTATTATGCAAGAAGTCCCCGACCCACTGATAGGTGGCTTGTTGCTCGGGAAGCTGAATCAAGCCAACGAACGAAAAGTGGAATTGAAAATTGATCCAGAAAGCAACTTCCGTGACATTCCTGCCTCGATTGATCGCTCACAGCTGATTGTCATACTCGGTAATTTGATAGATAATGCGATGGACGCTGTAAAAGCTCCAGGTGCATTTGCACCAGAAATCACGATCTTTTTGCTCAATATGGAAGAGGTCTTGCTCATAGAGGTAGAGGACAGAGGGCCAGGCATCTCCGAAGAAAATGCGGAACGAATCTTTGAGCTGGGCTTCTCTACCAAACAACAGCCGAATCATGGCTACGGACTGCACTTAGTCAAACAAGCTGCTTTACATGTACACGGCAATATTACACATACGGGAAATCCGGTAGGCGGAACGATTTTTACTGTGACGATACCAAAGGATGCACGCACGGCAGAACGGAAGGAGGCCGTTATAGATGATACGGGTACTCATTATTGAAGACGACCTGAGAATTGCAGAGGTAAACCGACGCTTCGTGGAAAAAGTGGAGGGGTACGAGGTGATTGGCATTGCCACGAATGGGCAAGAGGCCAAGGACCAAATGGAAATTTTGCAGCCTGATCTCGTGTTGCTCGACATTTATTTTCCGGATATGGACGGCCTCGATTTTTTGTCGATCATAAAGGAGCAGTTCCCTACAACGGATGTCATCATGCTGACAGCAGCCAAAGAAGTGGATGCGGTTGTAGAGGCGATCCGCTATGGTGTTTTCGATTTTATTACCAAGCCACTTATCTTTGCACGCCTGCAACAAACGTTACGGAATTATCAGGAGTTCAGACAAAAGGTGAGTGATTGGAAAAAAGACACCGATCAGATCAGCCAAGCCCAAATCGATGAGCTCATTGCCCGGACAGGCCAAAAGAAGACAACCGAGACCAGGGCAGTCAAAGGGATCGACCAAATTACGTTGGACAAGATTTCAGGCTTTCTCATGCAGACACAGGAGGCTACGACGGATTTGGTCAGCAAAGAAACAGGCATTAGCCGTTCAACAGCAAGGCGATACCTAGAATATTTAGTAGCCAAAGGAGACGCCATCGCAGACCTTTCGTACGGTGTCGTCGGACGTCCAGAGCGCGTATACAAGAGCGTCGGGCGGCAAAAAGAATAATAAAACCCTCCGTGCTCACAAGTAAGGTTCAAATCCTACTTGGGAGTGCGGAGGGTCTTTTTGTATTAGATAGGCATTTAGAAAATGCCGACGAACCAACAAAGCTGGGCGAGAAGAAAAAGAGCAGGGCTCGCAGACCTTGACAACGCCTACCCAGTCGGAACTACAAAAAGGGGGCCACGCTTGTCGAACACTTCTTCCTTGAGAAACTTCCGCCCGTAGGGTGGCTTTGGCTCGACGGTCCCCTTTTTGAAATGGAGACGGCCAGTGAATCCCCCTTGCGGGCGTGTCAGAGTCGAAGAGAACTGTGCTTTTTCTTCTCCTGCACTATGTTGACTCAAACATTTACTTAATCACACAGCTCGCTTCCACCCGATAAATGCGCTGCCCACGAGAAGAAAAGCGTTCCTCGTACTCCGTCATCACATTATCTGCCGCCAGCTTGGACTGGTGCAGGTCAAAGGTGATATTGCGCATTTGGAAGCGCTCGGCAGCGAATTGGTTGAGTGAAAACTCAAAAAGCTTCTCATTATCTGTCTTCATATGAAGCTCACCGTCTGCCACAAGCACCTGACGATAGGTGTTCAAGAAGCTTTTGTAAGTGAGACGGCGTTTCGCATGACGGGTTTTTGGCCACGGATCACTAAAGTTCAGATAGATGCGAGAAATTTCGTGATCGGCAAACAACTCGGTCAACTTCGAAGCGTCGTACTGGACAAAAGCCAGATTCGGAATAGCTTTGTACTCCGTACGCTGGACAGCGCGCAGAACGACCTCCGCCTTTAGTTCAACCGCAATGAAATTGATGTCAGGGTGACGCTCGGCCAATGTATTAATGAAACGTCCTTTTCCACAGCCGATCTCCACATGAATCGGATTGTTATTCCCGAAGCGTTCCTTCCAATTTCCTTTATAGGAAAGGGGATTGTCTACGAACGTCGGATATTCTCTCAGGGCCGCTTCGGCACCTGGAATGTTACGCAGTCGCATATGTGCCTCCTTCAAAACGAACTCCTATCTACTTTACGATGACTCCCTGCTAGTTGCAAGTAGAGAGAGAAGAAAGGGAAGAGAGATTCCAAATGCAGATTACGTGAAAAAAGAGGGAAAAGGGGTTTTTTGTAAAAGGAACTAGGACGAAAGTCGCGCGGGACGCGGATTTTAACAAATTGGGGCTGGATAAATTTTGCCAATTTGAGAGGGACATTATGGCAAGAAAATAGACTGAAAATTTGAGGAATGCCTGTTAAATCAAGCACGAAGGCGTCAAGCGGTAATCGTATCCAGTTGAAAAAATAGTTTTTGGTAAGTTTTTGGTAATTTCATAGAGGGTGAGCTTTGGTAAAGTAGAGAACAAGTGAGAGGTCAGCCAAACTTTGCATAAAATGGTCCCTTGTTGAGAAGGGATCTTTTTCACAAGAAAAGGGAGGATGAACAGCATGAAATTACATAAAGCCCTCATAGGAATCGTAATGGGAGTAGCATTGGGAGTCACAGCGATTGTCGCTCCACTGCCAGGAGAGCAAAATGTAGCCGAGGCTGCATGGACGCAATCCAAGGCGGACAAGGTCATTGCCACGGGAAGAAAGTATATGGGTACGCCTTATAAATTCGGTGCGAGCAGTAGTACCACAGCCGTATTTGATTGCTCTTCCTTTACACAGCGCGTATTTAAAGTCGCAGTGGGCAAGAGCATACCTCGCACTTCTCGCGATCAAGCCAAGGTAGGAACGAGTGTGTCCAAGTCGAACCTGAAAAAAGGAGACCTGGTGTTCTTCAAGGCGAGTACAACGACGACGTCCAAACGGATTACACACGTGGCGATTTATGCAGGCAACAACAAACTCTTACATACATATGGAAAACCAGGAGTGACGTATTCGACCTTTAAAGGCACGTCCTGGGAGAAGCGCTTTGTTTCGGCACGGCGAGTCTTGTAATCTACTCGTTTGGCTCTCTACTTACTAATACGTCTCGCACACTGTAAAGTTGCGATGAGCGAATATGCAAGTTTTGTAAATACTATAGGGAAAAGGGATGATCCATTGCAGATCATCCCTTTTTGCTTTCGCGCAAAACTCAATCGGATCTCTTTGCAGGCCGAGCGTACCTTTGCCGCCAATAAAAGAAACAGGAAGCAAGAAAGAGGGGGATGGAGGCAATCAGCATCACTTCCTTGGCCGTAAGTCCGTATGCGATCAATAGACTCGTCATCGCCTGTGAAATCGGCTGCAAGCCTAAAGAGGAGAGCGAGACCAAACTCATGACTTTCCCTAACGAGGCTTGTGGCACCTTTTCCTGAACAAAAGAGAGAATCGGAATATTAATGAGAGAAAACGTGACGCCGAGGGTAAACAGAATAAGCAAGCTGAGCCAGAACTGTTCGGTGAGACTAAAAGCAAAGAAGACAAGCGCTTGCATCATCATGAAAAGAAAGGCGATCTGCAACCTGTTTTGACCCAGTGTCGTGAATGCGAGCACGATTGCCCCGGCAAGCATGCCAAAAGCGAGTGCCCCTTCCAAAAAGCTGTACTGCAGGGTAGAGCCAGACAACACCTGATCTACAAAAATCGGCAAGCCGATGTATAAGGGGCCCATCAAAAATACGTTCAGGCAGATGATGGAGGTCAATAGCAATGGAAGGAAATCCGATTGTCTGACATAACAGAAGCTTTCCTTGATAGATTCCTTGAGCTTTTGCTGTGGTTTGGAAAGAACGGCTGATTCTTGTTTCGGCATGCACCATGCAGATACACTTGCAACCAGAAGAAGCAAGCCAACAAAGCCATATAAAAGGGGGTAACTTCCCCACTCAATCACAAAACCGGCAAGAACAGGACCGAGGAGCTGTGAGGTTTGGATTGTCGTTTGCAGCACAGAATTCGCTCGCAAAAGGGAAGAAGAGGGTACGATTGACGGTATGAACGAATTTTGAGCTGGCCAATAAAAGGCATCAATGGTACCGAAGAAGAGAGCGAACCAAACAAACAGCGCAAGCGAGGAATACCCCGACCAGATGATTCCTCCAAGCAACAGCATCAAAAATGCTTTCAGCATGCTTGTGATCGACAGGATTCTCTTTTTGCTCATCCGATCAGCGAGCGTTCCGCCTATCAGCATGAAGACGATTCTGGGAATCGTTGCCGCCATAAATACGAGGCCTAATGAGGCCTCCTGAGATAAAACCTGGATGATATACCAGGTTTGCGAGAAAAGAAAGAGTGAGATACTGAGTCCGGAACAAAGGGCGGACAACCACAGAAGGGTAAAAGGTTTCGTAAACAAGCGGGATGTATCCGCTGAGGGAAGGCTAGATTGCTTGGGGACAGCTTCCATGGAAATTCACTCTCCTTATTATTAACCGGTTAAAAAATATTAACTACATGTCCGAAAGAAAAACCTACTCGAATAGGCTTTTCATACACATGTGGACTTATGGTCTTACATTTTCCTTTGTTACTCTTGTCCATCCTTTTTGAATAATGGTTCATCAATTTGAAATCCTGTAATCATCAGGTAGTAATCCTGCTTCGAAGATGGGTCATCTAGGGAGCTTTGCTGCAATTCGTGGAGCAGGTTCCGGTATTTTTGCAAAAAGGACACAAACGCCTGCTCGCTGACTCTGACTTCAGACTGCAGGGATATGCGCGGCCAATTCTCGACTTCCGATGACGTTAGTGCAAAGGCCTCTTCAGGAGCACTGAGTGCTCTTGTTTTTGCGCGTTGCAACACTTCGACATAGGATTGCCTGGTTGCCTCCTTCGACTCCGTATACGTGAGCAGATGATCAGCGGGTATGAAGCCTCTTGCCACCGCCTGATAATATTTGAGAATGTTGCCGCCCTTTTCTTCTTTTTTAACCAACTGGATGATGCCATGCTTCTCCAGCTCACGCAGGTGGTAGAGAATCTTTGCGCGGGACAGTCCAAAAAGTTGGGAGAGCTGTTGCCCCGTGTGTGGCTTTTCCACCAGATGCATCAGCATTTTCGTGCGTAACGGGTCACTGATCACTTTTAGTTGATCGTAGTTTTCGATGATAAAAATCGACTTTTGCTCCAATATCCATCACAATCCTTTTAACCAGTTAAAATTTATTAACTTGATTGTAAAAGGGGATAGCTGGAAAAGTCAATACAAAAACCCTTCCTGAGTGAAGGTGATTCACAGAGGAAGGGTTTACCTTTACTTGTAACACTAGATTTTCAAAATACCACCCATGCTCGCATTCGTTACCATCTTGGAGTAACGAGCCAGATAGCCTGTTTTTACTTTTGGCTCGAATTCTTTCCAGCCTTCTTTGCGGCGAGCCAGCTCGGCTTCATCCACCTGTAGCTGGATCGTGCGCTCCTCGAGGTCAATCGAGATGATATCTCCGTCTTGTACGAAGGCAATTGGACCGCCTTCTGCCGCTTCTGGAGAGACATGGCCGATACTGATCCCGCGGGAAGCACCGGAGAAGCGTCCGTCTGTAACGAGAGCGACTTCTTTACCGAGGCCCATACCCACGATTTGCGAGGTAGGAGCCAGCATTTCTGGCATGCCTGGACCGCCTTTAGGTCCCTCGTAGCGGATGACGACAACATGACCGGATTTGATTTTGCCAGCTGCGATTCCTGCCAGAGCATCCTCTTGGGAGTCGAAGCAGATGGCTGGACCTTCGTGCTTTTTAATAGAAGGATCGACACCGCCTGTTTTGATGATCGAGCCTTGCTCCGCCAGGTTGCCGAACAGAACAGCGAGACCGCCGGAAGCGCTATACGGGTTGTCCAGGCGACGAATGACTTGATCGTTTTTGATTTCAGCGTCAGCGATGTTTTCGCCAAGGGTTTTGCCTGTGACAGTGATACGGTCTGGATGGATCGCGCCTGCTTTTTTCGCGATTTCTTTCAGAACAGCTGATACGCCGCCTGCCTCGTGGCAATCCTCGATATGATAGTCGGAGGAAGGAGCCAGCTTGCAAATATGCGGAATGCGCTTCGCTACTTCGTTGATGCGCTCGATTGGGTATTCGATGCCTGTTTCTTGTGCGATAGCCAGTGTATGGAGAACCGTATTGGTTGACCCACCCATCGCCATATCGAGTGCGAATGCATCGTCGATTGCCTCGAGTGTCACGATGTCGCGTGGCTTAATGTCGCGTTCAATCAAATTTTTCAGTTTTTCAGCAGATGATTGTACCAGCTCGCGACGTTCAGGAGAGACAGCGAGTACGGTACCATTGCCAGGCAGAGCTAAACCGATGGCTTCGAGCAGACAGTTCATCGAGTTCGCTGTAAACATACCGGAACAGGAACCGCAAGTCGGGCATCCATATTGCTCCAGCTCTTCGAGTTGCTGGTCGTTGATCAAGCCTGCTTGGTGAGCTCCGACACCCTCGAATACGGAGGAAAGTGAGATGGAGCGGCCATCACTCGTTTTTCCGGCTTTCATAGGACCACCGGTTACAAAGACGGTTGGAATGTTGACACGAAGCGCACCCATGATCATCCCAGGCGTGATCTTGTCACAGTTCGGTATACAAATCATGCCGTCAAACCAGTGAGCAGCGACAACTGTTTCCAGGCTGTCTGCGATGATCTCGCGGCTCGGGAGGGAGTAGCGCATCCCGATATGCCCCATAGCGATTCCGTCGTCAACTCCAATCGTATTGAATTCGAATGGAACCATGCCAGCAGCACGAACGGCTTCTTTGACCAGTTTTCCAAACTCCTGCAAGTGCACGTGACCTGGAATAATGTCGATGTACGAGTTGCAAATGGCGATAAACGGTTTATCGAAATCCTCATCCTTTACACCTGCTGCACGAAGCAAGCTACGGTGCGGTGCGCGGTCGAATCCTTTTTTGATCATGTCACTTCGTTGTCTGGTCAATTTGAAAAACTCCCTTCCAATACGGATAATGCCTGTCTTATATTTTGAACTATCTTATCAATTTTTAATAACAGAAACAACTGTAAAAGTCTGAACATTTGCTCAGTCTCGAATGGTTCAGACAACTGGTCTCGATTGCCATACGCTTAGGAATCATAGCGAAATCAGCTTGTTTGGGATAAAATAGAAGAATCGATTCTATTTCGGTTGGAGTGAACAAAATGTTAGATGAGTTAAAAAACATCTGGGCGGACGGGAATGACGAGGAGCGCCGCATTCTCGAGCTGGCTGTTGCTGCAATTCACCAGAAGCGGGAACGGAATAGCGCGTTTATCTCTGGGTTTCTTGGATTAAAGGGAGACTTCATAGACGGGGAAAGACAGTCGTATCGCTTCGAATTGCCTCTGACCCCTTTTATGCACAATTCAGGGCGAGTTGTTCATGGAGGAATTCTTGCGACCTTGATCGATTCAGCGATGGGCTCCTTGATCAATCGGTCCTTGCCACCAAATCAGTATGCAGTGACGACAGAGCTGAAGGTCAATTATTTGCTTCCGGGAATAGGGGATCGGCTGCGCGCAGAAGCGAGCTTTTTGCATCGCGGACATACGTTGGTCGTCATGGAGGGCAGTGTCTATGATGATCGGGACAGACGGATCGCCCATGGTACAGGAACGTTCATTGTGCTATCCAGAAATGATCGGAAATAAAAAGCCCTCGCTCCACACCAAAAAGGTGAGAGCGAGGGGTGACGGTGCTATTTGATGACAACGAGACCGCTGTATTCCGAAATATAAGTGAGCATTTTGGTGGAAAGCGGCACGATAAACTCCATGTTTTCTTTTTCGACGATACCGGATCGCGAAACAATCCGCGCCCATTTGGCGGTCAGCTTATAGTAATCGGAACCAAATGAGGCATGAATTGTCTCACTCTGATGCCGAAACGTGATAGGGCTAGCGCCCAGCTTCATCGGAACCATGCTGATGATATCCTGCAAAAACAAATGGTAGGTCATGTGTGGCTTGAAAAAAATGAGCTCCTTTGTGGTGACAGAGAAGCCGTAGCTATTGTTCATTTGGGTGAATTTGAGTTCACCTTCCATATTTTTCAGCCGAATGAAGTCGGTGTTCATCTTTATCCCCCTCCTTCGGGTGTCTTTCTATGATAGTAATCTTTCCTATACAAGTGCAAGTGGAAGGTTGTTCAAAAAGGTTGTTCCAAACGTAATAAAGGAGCGAAATGACATGATCGAAATTGCAAAAGAAGCAGCAAGTGTCGCGGGTGCGTTTTTGAAGGAACGTTTTCTCGAACAGCTCGTGCCCGATGAGGAATTACATAACGATGTGAAGCTGCCAGAGGATAAAGGCAGTGAAAAACGCATCATCGAGGTCCTGCATCGCCACTTCCCGACACATACCATTTTTTCTGAAGAAGTCGGAATGGTTTCCCGCGAGGAAGAGTATCTGTGGATTATCGATCCTTTAGATGGAACGAATAACTATTTTATTGGCTATCCGTATTTCTCGATCTCGATCGCGTTGCAGCACAAGGGTGAGCTGGTGCTGGGCGTCGTCTACAATCCGGTAGCGGGTCAAATGTTTTGGGCGGAAAAAGGAAAAGGTGCCTATTTGAACGGAAAACGATTGAATGTTAATAACCGCCAAGACCTCACACGTGCAGTCGGTACGTACATCCGTGGGCGCGACACGGTAACGAAGGAAGAAGAGATGGCGTTTACGGAACCGTTTGTATTCCAGACCAAGCGTCTCATGCGAAATATTGCGCCTGCACTGGACTGGTGCTTGTTGGCAAACGGATGGCTCGATTATATCGTGATGCAACGATCCAATATTATGGATGTGGCCGCCGGAATTGTTATCGCCCAGGAGGCGGGTGCAACGATTACAGACTGGTCTGGAAAACCGTATCAGCATGAGCCATTCCAACAAGATCACACTCCTTCATTAGTGGCGAGTAACGGACATTTGCATGAAACGATTCGCAGTATGATTCGACAGTAACGGGTACAAAAGAAGTAGGACTTATGTAGCGGTTTATGGCTCTTCTGGATTTCTTTGCATTTATTGGCAACCAAATGTTTCGATGCACGTATAAAATTGTTGCGAATGATTTGTTATTCTGTGATAGGTAAAAGAGGTGAGAAAAATGGCACGAATGGAATATCGACTGCTAGATGAGGCGAAGGGATTCCCTGTTCAGTTCTACTACGACAACGTGAACAAAGATGAGGTCTCCTTGCGTTTCGCTTGCGATTATTTGGTGAAGGGGCATGTCGTTTATGAAAAGACGTCCTGTGCAATCGAAAACGGCACGTATGTCATTTACGTCAAGCGCTCAACAGATGAGCAAGCTGTCGATTACGCGGAGGCTGTGACTGCACGCTGGGGCAGCATCCAGATCGAAATGCGTGAATATCACGAAAATGCAGGCGTTTATCCGCTCGTACACACGTTTTATTTCAAGGACGATGACGATGCTCTCTTGCATTTGCAAAGCGACTATTTGTACGTGAATGGACGCGAATGGGAGAAGACATCGGCCGAGGTGGATGAGGATCGGCAGGTTTATGTTTACTACGCGAAGCCAGTGTAGGAGGAAGAAAAATGGCACAAACGAAATCGAAGAAAGTAGTCGGTCTGTTCGTCGCAGCTGCACTTGCTATCAGCGGCTGTTCTTCCGGGGACGACTATGATGATGATTGCTACGACAACGACAATGACGGCTATTGTGATGAGAGCAGTAGCAGTGGGGGTTCGAGCTCTACTTACAGGTCTTACAAGAGCAAATCTGGAGTATCGAGTGGGATAAGCACGAGCAGCTCCAAGGGCGGTATCGGCAGCTCGGGCTATTCCAGCTCCGGGTGAGGTGAGGGAAGTGGAAGACCATAACCGACGAGAACGAGAAGCGCTGTACGGCCCGATCCGGGAAGAGGGTGTATTTACCTGGGATTGGATGTATGGCGAGGAATATGCTCTTTATGATATCCACCTGATCACTCCCGCCTTTCGCGAGGAAATCGCGAAGGCAACCGAGCGACTTGGGCAAATCTTTACCAAAGTCGTTCCAGTATTGCAGCGTGCAGAAGACTCCCTGTTGTTGGAACTAGGAGTGCCAAAGCAGGCTTTGCAGGCAGTCAGGATCGTCGTTTCCCAAACAGTGCCAACTGTGATTGGACGCTTTGATTTTGCCCAGACGACAGAAGGATTGAAGATGCTTGAGTGCAACAGCGATACCCCTACAGGAATCGTCGAGGCTTTTTATGTGAACGGTCGTGCTTGTCGCCATTTCCTGCGGGAGGACCCGAATGAAGGGATGGAGCGGCAGTTGCGTTCAGCGTTCAGCAAGGTGGTCGACGCATATCGGGCGCAAGGCTATGATACGGATTCGGTCTGGTTTAGCTCGCTCGACTGGCATGAGGAAGACAAGGGAACGACAGTGTACTTACTGAACCAATCGGGACTGTCTGCTCGGTTTGCCGCTTTGGATGATTTGCGTGTTTGGCAAGATCGTCTCTATGTAAAGGAGAATGAGGAGCTACTGCCAGTCGATGTGCTGTACCGTCTGCATGCTTTGGAAAAGCTAGCGGTAGAACAGGATGAAGATGGCTATCCGACTGGTGAGCATGTGCTTTCGTTGATTGCACAAAAAAAGCTGGCCATTATTAATCCTCCTTCTGCGTTTCTCATTCAGACGAAGGCTTTGCAGGCGCTCATCTGGAACTTGCATGAGGCGAATGAGTTTTTTACCGAAGAGGAGCACGCGATCATCGAAGCTTACATGCTGCCGACTTATTTTGAAAATCGGTTTGCAGGCAAGGAGGACTACGTCACGAAGCCGATTTTTGGGCGGGAAGGTGGCGGTGTCACGCTGTTTGCATCAGATGGTACGCTGCAAGAGAAGGATCAGGAAGAGTTTTACTGGGAGCAGCCGATGATTTATCAGAAACGGGTAGAGCTTCCACAGATAACGGTTCAGACGATGAAGGGAGCGTATGCTGGACGGCTGCTCTGGGGGTCCTTTTGGATCGGCACAGAGGCATCAGCAATTGTAGCTCGTGTCGGGGGACCGATTACAAACAACCTATCTTATTATTTGCCGATCGGCATAGACAAGTAGCGAAAGGAGAGGACAACTTACATGTTGGGACAATTGGATTACGTATTAAACTTTTTAGCGTATTTGGCAGTGACCATTCCGATATTGGCTGTGGGTATTTTTGTGTTTACAATCACGACTCCTTACAAGGAGTTTGATCTGATCAAGCAGGGAGCACAGACTGATGATCCGAAGAAAATGGCAGCGGCAAAAGCAGCCGCGCACGATTTGGGAGGGAAAATCATCGGTTTGGCAATCGTCCTCGCTTCGGCTGTATATCACTCTGTTAACTTGTGGGATTTGGTCATCTGGGGTATTGTAGGAATGGTATTTCAAGTCATCATTTTTTATTTGTTCGAATGGGTCACACCATTTAAAGTCGTGTCTGAAATTCCGAACGGGAACGTATCCGTCGGTATTTTCGCTTCGCGGTTGAGTATTGCAGCGGGCTTGCTGATGGCTGCGCTGATCAGCTACTAAGCATGGAAAGAGGCGTTCACCTTCGAAGTCTGGTGCTCATGTAGGTTCTCTACATTTGGCTCCTCCCGCTTCAGGTTCTCGCCTCTTTTTCGATGCGAAACAGATCATATTTTGAACAGGCACTTATGAGCACAGGGAGGAGTCTTTTTGTTCTGGCGCGTCATGTATGAGATTTTTATCATTATGCTAGTGATTACGTATGCGATCCTGTTGTTTGCAGACTTCTCTAATCACCCTCTGCTGACTGATGAACTGATGGACAAGGTAGACAATGGGCTGATCATCATGCTGATTGCCGAGTATTTGTTCCGGCTATGGAGGGCGAAAGACAAGCGAAAATTCGTTTTTGCCAACTGGTTCGATCTGATCGCAATGATTCCATTGGACTCGTATTTGTATTTAGCCAGAATCATGCGTGTGCTTCGGCTGGTGCGCATCGTGCGTGCTTCGCCGTTTTTGCTGGGAATCATTCGATCAGGCCCGATGCGTCAAGTATTTGGTGTGGTCACGATCATCATGCTGTGGAGCTCGACTGCTATTTATTTGCTTGAATACGGTGTAAATGAGAACATCAAAAGCTTCTCGGATGCGTTGTGGTGGTCGATTGTGACAACCACGACAGTCGGCTACGGTGATATTTCGCCTGTGACGTCAGGTGGAAGGATCATGGCGACGATCTTGATGATAACGGGTATCGGAATGCTGGGAGCTTTGACGGCGAATTTTGCTACGCATTGGACAGAGACACATGAAAGCAAAAGCCAGGATAAGAAAGATCGCTTAACCGAAGAGATCAAAAAGCAGACGATCACAAATATACAGCAGATTGAAAACTTGACCGAGCACGAGTATGAGACGCTCAAAGAAAGTATGGATTTGCTTTATCGTCGAACGAGGAAAAAGAGTGAGGAAAAAGAGTGAGGAATAAGGGGAGAGCTGTCAGGCATTAGACCTGGCAGCTTTTTTCGTGTGAGTGCCTCGAACGCAGGATACACACTTATTGTTTTGCTTGAGCATAATGCTGCACTACGAATTCACGAAAAGCCTGTGCAGCAAGTGACAAGTAGTGTTTTTCATGCCACAACAAATGAGGAGTCCATTGGCAAACAGGCTCCTCAATATGAAGGAGCGTAAGCGGTGGCAATTCCTTTTTGGCGTCGATGGGGATAAAAGCAACACCAAGACCAGCTCGTACCAAGCCGCTGATGGCGGCAGGTTCGTCCCCTTCACATACGATATTGGGTATAAAACCAGCCTCTCGACAGAAAGCGTCAGTAATTTCACGGAAGCTGTACCCCGGTTTTAGACTGATGAACGGATCGTTTGCTACTTCACTGAGATGGATACGCTTGCGGCCTGCGAGACGATGTGTACTCGGCACAGCCAGTACGATCTCTTCCGTCAATAAGGATAGATTACAGATTCCCGGCCGATCAATCGAGGAAGAAGTGAGGCAAAAGTCGATTTCCCCTTTTTCGAGCAGTTGAACCTTCAATTCCTCTGTAGTTGCTTGGGTAATGCGAAAGCTGATGTGAGGATATAAGGATAGAAAAGGTGCTAGCAATTCAGATACTCGATTCAAGGTTGTTGTAGCCAACAAAACACTTCCACGTTCCAATCCAGCCAGGTCTGAAATTTCGCGTTTCCCATCTTCTAATGCCCCAAGAGCTATATCTACCTTTTTGAGAAAAGCTTTTCCGAAAACATTCAGGCGGATTTGTCGCCCGACACGATCAAATAACGGTACCCCTAATTCTTCCTCCAAACGTGCGATGGTAACACTGAGAGCTGGTTGGGCTATGCGGAGCTCCTGTGCTGCTTTTGTCATATGTTCCGTACGAGCAACTGCTTGAAAATACTTGAGTTGGAGCAATTCCATCTTACGTTTCCACCTCATATTGATATATTCAGGGTTATTAATATGATAATTAAATATATATTTTTATTTATCAATGATCAACCTTACAATGAAAATACGAATCAAAACATTATAAACAATTAAGTATATAAATGGAGGTAAGAGATAGATGGACACCCAAAAATATTTAGAACGTATTCAGGCGCAGAGCCAAAGTGAGCTGAATCTCGCTTTTTTGTCCCATCTTCAAAAACAGCATGTGCTCAACGTTCACTTTGAGAATCTCGACATTCTTGCAAGTAAACCTCTCTCTTTGCGTGAAGAGGATCTATATCAAAAAATTGTCCACGCAGAGAAGGGCGGCGTGTGCTACGAGTTAAACGGAATCTTTTATTTTTTGCTAAAGGAATTGGGTTTTGAGCCTTACCTGATGGCAGGAACCGTCTACGTAGGAAATGGAGTCTGGGCTCTCGAAAACGCCCATATGTTCAACATCGTACCGCTGGATAACAAGCCATACTTGGTGGATGTAGGATTTGGCGGTAATTCACCACGGCTACCTGTTCCACTGAGTGGAGATGAAGTTGTTGATAGTGATGGCATTTACCGCGTCTATAAGAATGAAGCCGATGCACTCTACTACATGCAAAAGAAGACCGATGAGGAGTGGGAAACCCAATATCGTTTTGAAGAGCCCTCCAATCAATGGAACTTTGAAAATATCCATCCAATCTGTGTGCTAACGGAAACATCCCCTGAGTCCATGTTCAACAAAGTGTATTTCCTTTCGAGAGTGACGGAAACGGGGCGTATCACCCTGCTGGGAAACACGTTGATCATCGTCAACGGAAAAGAGAAAACAAAAGAAAAGATGGAAGAACATCAAATTGAGGAAACTGTTCGTCGCTACTTTCAGATCAATATTTGATAAAACAAAGTAGGGAGGGATAATGTTTGACTTTAGATCCACAAGCCAAAAAGTTTCTTGAACAAGGGGGCAATCTTAATACCCTGGCAGGGGAGGAGCACGGCGAAGCAAAAGCCGTATGGAAAGCAGAAGATTTTTATGTCCCTGTAAAGAACGGTGAGATCAAAGTTCGCGTTTATACGCCAAATGAGAAGGATTCATTGCCTGTTTTTGTTTATTTACATGGCGGTGGATGGGTGGCAGGAGATATCGAAGCTGTGGATACCTTGTGCCGTAACATCTCACATGAAGCGGAGTGCGTCGTTGTTTCAGTAGGGTATCGCAAAGCTCCTATGCATAAGTTCCCGATCCCACTTGAGGATTGCTATGAAGCCACCAAATGGGTCGCCGAAAATTATTCGACGCTGAATGCAGATAAAACAAGAATAGCAATTGGCGGAGACAGCGCTGGTGGAAATCTTGCAGCCGCAGTTGCTACCAAGGTACAAAAGTTCAACAATCTCTCGTTCGCGGCTCAAGTATTAGTCTATCCCGTGGTCGATCTTACTTTGACTTTCAAGGCACAGTCATACCGTGACAATGCAGAAGGCTATTTGCTTTCGACGGAGAGCGTTTTCTGGGCAACTCAAACCTATTTACGTGACGAAATTGACAGATATAATTTACTGGCTTCACCTATATTGAACAATGACTTGGAGAATTTACCACCGACCCTGATTATTTCGGCAGAATACGATCCTTTACGAGACGATAATGCGGCATATGCCAAGCGTCTAAAGGAAGCTGGGGTTCCCGTTGAATACAAGTGTTATGAGGGAATGATTCATGGCTTCTTTTGGATGGCAGGGATTATGGATAAAGCGGTTCAAGCGCGTACTCAAGTCTCGAATTATTTAAAGGATGTATTTACAAAAAAATAAAAAACTCCACTTTGCAAGCAGCCGCCTGGGTTAAGGCGGCTGCTACTATATTCAAATGAAATATTGATTTTGTTATTGACGAGGCAATCCATCCCAATTATAATTCCGAGTAAACATATATGAATTACTAAATAAGTTTGGATAAGGGGATTATCCGATGGCGAAAACAGCGGTTTTGGTAATTGCTCACGGTTCACCCGATCCTGACTGGTTGGCGTTGGTGGAATCAGCCGTTTGGCAGTGCCGCACTGATTTACCAATTCGGGTAGCTTACTTGGGAGGAGTGGAAGGACGAAGCATCAGCGATGAAGTGAAACGTCTGGAAGCATCAGGAGCGACAACGATTGTCGTCGTGCCGCTATTCGCTACGGCAGGGAGTAATCACGTAGGGGAAATCCGCGCGATGCTTGGACTAGACCCATGGCCGACAGGAGAGACAGACCTGATTCGCGTTCCGGTTCAGGCAAGAATTCTCTGGTGTCCGCCATTGGAGGATCACGGAAACGTCGAGCAGATCGTGGCAGAGCGAATCGCAAGTCTATCACGCTTGCCTAGTCAGGAGGCTTTGTTGCTCGTCGGGCACGGCAGTGACTTGCCTGGATGTCATGAGCGCTGGGAAAAGCTGCTCTTGCGTCTGACATTCCGCTTGCAAAACCGCTATGCATTTGCCGCTGCCGGATATGCGACACTGAGGCCCGATACACTGTACGATCAAGCCTATTTACTGGCGCAAAAAGGGGATGTCCTCGTGCTTCCTTTGTTCGTCAGCCAGGGCTACTTCACGCGACAAGCAATCCCGAAACGACTTGCGGGCTTGGCTTATCGCTATGAGGGCAGTGCGTACTTGCCCCACCCACTGATTGCGGACTGGATGAGCCAATCGATTCGAATGGCATTGGTAACTGACATCTTCACACAAAGGAGCATGTACGAGCATGGCAGAGAGAAAGCAGTGGAAGTGGGCTGCTGATCCTTCCCTCAACAAAATGGAGTTTACGAAGCTGGAAAAAGACGGACTGGATGTCATCGAAACGATCGTAAACACCTATTCCAAAGAAGGCTTCGCATCGATTGAATCTTCTGATATGGATCGATTTAAATGGGCAGGCGTTTATCAGCAGCGACCAAAGGACGGCCACTTCATGATGCGCGTGCGCATACCTGGAGGCATTTTAAACAGTGAACAAGCTCGGGTGCTCGCCAACATAGCGGAAGATTATGGACGTGATCTGGTGGATGTGACCACACGTCAGGCCGTACAATTTCACTGGCTCACGGTAGAATCGCTCGCTGACATTTTTGATCGACTCGCATCGGTAGGACTTTCCTCTTTTGAAGCATGTGGAGACTGCCCGCGGCAAATCATGGGGAACCCACTGGCAGGCATTGATCCTCATGAAGTGCTGGATACGCGTCCCATCGTAGAGGAGGTAGAAAATTTTTTCTTGCTCAATCGAGACTTCTCCAATCTGCCACGCAAGTATAAAATATCGGTTTCTGCCAATATCCATAACGCCGCGCATGCGCAAATCAACGATCTGGCTTTCACTCCGGCCAAAAAAGTTATGGCTGGCGAGGAAGTAATCGGCTTTCATGTATGGGTAGGTGGCGGCTTGTCAGCGAAGCCATACTTGGCGAAGCAACTGGATGTGTTCGTGCGACCAGAAGAAGTCGTCAAAGTAGCGGCAGGTGTTACGACTTTGTTCCGCGATTTCGGCTACCGTCAAAAACGTACGCATGCACGTCTTAAGTTCTTGGTCGCTGACTGGGGACCGGAAAAGTTCAAGGAACAATTACTGGAGCTGGTGGGCGAGCTTGAGCCGGGTGGTATCGATTTAACCTCGGGCTGGAATGGCGGATATTTTTACGGCATTCACGAGCAGTGCCAAGCAGGACTATACTACGCAGGCTTGTCTGTTCCCGTTGGGCGGATGAATGCAGGGGAGCTAAATGAACTTGCCCGTCTGGCGAACGAATATGGCGATGGGACGATTGGTACCTGTAACACTCAAAATGTCCTGATTCGAAACATTCCCGAAGCGAAGGTCACAGCTTTCCGCAATGAGCCGATGATTGTGAACCGCTTCAAATTGCAGCCCAATACGTTTGTCGGGTATGCCGTATCGTGCACAGGTACGGAATATTGCAATCTGGCTATCGTGGAGACCAAGGAGCGGATGCGTTCGCTGGCTCAATATTTGGATGATACGGTCGTTCTCGAAACGCCACTGCGTATTCATATGATTGGTTGCCCGAATTCTTGCGGTCAGCGACAAATTGCGGATATCGGCCTGCAAGGCGCATTGGTCAAGACATCAAACGGGATGGTAGAGGCGTTTGACATCCACGTAGGCGGGACATTGGAGGAACCGCAATTCAACCGCAAGCTCAACGCGCGGATTACTGTGGATAGACTCGGTCCGTTCCTTGCCCAATTGATCACACTGTACAAGGCAGATCGTCAGGAAGGCGAACCATACTGGCGCTACGTGGAGCGGGTAGGACTTTCCCATATCCAAGCACAGGTTGACGCCATTCTGCAACCAGCGTAATGCTTGTGCGGGTATAGCCAGGTTAGGGGGACATGTCATGGCAGAGGAACAAACAGAGAGCTACCTTTACAAGCTGGAAGCTGTGCTAGAGGAAGGGCGGTTACTGACGGTTGTGGTGATCGCCCAAACGGATGAGCGAGCCTTCTCTTCAGCCGAGAACAATCTCTTGCGACATACGATAGCGCCACCCCGTATCAAAGAGCTGAGCCTGGTGGAAAAGAAGCCGCTCGGACGCCAAGGAGTCGGGTACGTCGTGGAAACCTCAACGTTTGCTTAAATACGGCCAAGACTCTTCCTGTGAAGGAACAAAGCAGCAAGGAGGACGGATTCGTAATGAACACAGGTAGAGTTGTTTTTGTCGGAGCAGGGCCTGGTGACCCAAAGCTGCTGACGATTCGCGGCATGGAGTCGCTTCGTCTAGCGGATGTGATTGTGTACGATCGTCTAGCAAGCCCGCAGCTTCTCTCGTATGCAAAAAAGGGAGCCACACTCATCTATTGCGGGAAAGAGGCCGATCATCATACATTGCCGCAAGAAGAGATCAACCTCCTGCTCATTCGGGAAGCTCAAAAAGGGAAATACGTCGTTCGACTGAAAGGCGGAGATCCGAGCATGTTCGGGCGGGTAGGAGAGGAAGCGCAGATGTGCCGCGACCATTCTATTCCGTTTGAGATCGTCCCAGGGATTACTTCTGGGATGGCGGCTCCGCTCTATGCGGGTATTCCGCTAACGCATCGTGACTACAACTCATCCGTCGCTTTTGTCACCGGTCACTTGTGTGAAAAAAATGCGGGAAAGGAGCCGGACTGGGCTGCCCTCGCCTCGATGGAAACGTTGGTCATCTACATGGGTGTGAAAAATCTGCCTCGCATCAGGGAGCGCCTTCTTGCGCAGGGAAAAGACGCCCTTACGCCCGTTGCTCTCGTGCGCTGGGGGACGGTGCGTGAGCAGGAGACGTTGATCGGCAAGCTTGGAACGATAGATAAGGAAGTAGAGCAGGCCCGGTTTGCCGCACCCGCTATCATTATCGTAGGGGAGGTCGTCCGTCTGCGGGAATCGTTGAACTGGTACGAATCACGCCCCTTGTTCGGACAGCGAGTAGCTGTTGCAAGAAGAGCAAGCGATGAAGGAAATAGCGAGCTCGTGATTGCCTTGGAGCAGTTGGGCGCCGAAGTCATGCCGATTCCTTTGATCGAACGCTGCACGTTTGACACACCATTTACAGCGCTTGCCACTTATCGTTGGCTCGTCTTCGAGAATGAGCAGCAAGTATCCTTTTTTACTTCTGCCTTGCGACAACAGCGTTATGATGTACGACGCTTGACGAGCAAGCTGGCTGTTTGTGGACAACGGGCATTTGAGGCTTTCGAGAAATGGGGGATATATCCGGACTTGGTGCTGGATGAAAGCACATCACTGCTGGCATTCCCTGACCTGCTTGCCTTGGAAAAAGAAGAGCAGGTGCTTTACGTAGGGGCAAGGAAGCCACAAAGGATCACGCTGGACCACGGCAAGGTGATTCAAGTGATCCAAGCGGGCACGGTCGAATGGGATGAGAAGCACCTCGGTGCGAAAGAGGTAGGATTGTCATTTGACTGGCTAGCGACGGGTGACGCCCATACGCTGTCGGCTCTGGCGCAATTCGCTGGAGATGCCTGGTCAAAGACACCGATCGTATGTGTCGGAAAGGAAACAGCAGATGCAGCGAGAGAAATGGGCTGGCAATCCGTAAGCAGCCATACAGATAACGCGATCCGTATAAATGAGCTCATCACGTGGCGTGACCATGCCAAGCGTGGGCAGAGGCTTGTCTTGTCGACGACTGGTTCGCAGGAAGGATCGTACGCTGAATGATCAAGGAGGGGGCACATGAGCCAGCTGAATTATGCGTCAGCTACAGAGGAACAACTCGCTTCCATCAATAATAGTCTCGCAAAGGGCGACACCATAGATGTCATCAAATGGGCCTACAAAACGTTTTCAGATGATTTGATTTATTCTTGTAGCTTTGGGGCCGAGGCCATGGTGCTGCTCGATATGATCAGCGATGTGAAAAAGGATGCCAAGGTCACTTTTTTGGATACCAATCTTCACTTTTCCGAGACGTACAGCTTGATTGAGCAGGTGAGAGCGAGGTATCCGGCATTACGGATAACGGTCAAGCAGCCGGACATCACGCTGGCACAGCAGGCAGACCTCCATGGCGAAGAATTGTGGAGCAAACAGCCGGATATGTGCTGCCATATCCGCAAAGTACAGCCGATGGAAAGTGTGCTGACCGGAGCGGTTGCATGGTTGTCAGGACTACGCAGAGAGCAGTCTGCCACAAGAGCAGATGTCGAGTTTATCAATCGCGATGAAAAATTCCAGTCGCTAAAAATTTGCCCGCTCATTCATTGGAAGTCGGAGGAAGTATGGCAGTACATTCGGGCATTTGAATTGCCGTACAACCCCCTCCACGACCAGAGCTATCCGAGTATCGGCTGTGCTCCTTGTACTCGTCCTGTAAAAGAGGGCGAGGATTCGAGAGCAGGGCGCTGGGGGCAAGCAGGGAAAACGGAATGTGGCCTGCATCTCGCAAGGTAACGAGAAAGAGAAGAACAAACCAAGGATAGGAGGGCTTTTGTATGAGAGGGAAACCTCACGGGGGAGAGCTAGTAAACCGTTTTGATCCACAGGCAGACCTGTCGGTGACTACGCATGAGGTAGAGATAGATACATTTGCACTCGCAGATCTGGAGTTAATCGGGATTGGGGGCTACAGTCCGCTTGAGGGGTTTTTGAATCGGGCGGATTATATTTCTGTCGTAGAGCAGATGCGACTGGCAGATGGTACCGTTTGGAGCATTCCGATCACGCTTCCGGTCTCGACCACTGTCGCAGGTGCCTTGCAGATTGGAGACAAGGTGCGGTTGAGCCATCAAGGTTCGGTCCATGGCATTCTTGCGATCACCGATATTTATTCACCTGACAAGGAGCGAGAAGCTCGGCTCGTCTATGGCACCGATGATACGAATCATCCAGGGGTGAAAAAGCTGCTGGAGCGTCCCGCCGTTTATTTGGCTGGCCCAATTACGTTGGTAAAGCGCACCGAAAAAGGTCGCTTTGCCCGCTATCACTTCGATCCGGCACAAACGAGAGAAAGATTTGCTGAGAAGGGCTGGAAAACGATTGTCGGCTTTCAGACACGCAACCCAGTCCACCGTGCGCATGAATACATCCAGAAATCAGCTCTAGAAATCGTCGACGGTCTCTTTTTGAATCCTCTCGTGGGCGAAACGAAGGCAGATGACATTCCTGCTGATGTGCGGATGAACAGTTATCAGGTATTGCTGGAAAAATACTATCCGGCTACCCGGGTAGAGTTGGCCGTGTTCCCGGCTGCCATGCGTTACGCAGGACCGAGGGAAGCGATTTTTCACGCATTGGTGAGGAAGAATTACGGCTGCACTCATTTTATTGTTGGCCGGGACCACGCGGGTGTTGGCAACTACTACGGGACGTACGATGCCCAGCATATTTTCCGCCAGTTCCAGCCAGAGGAGCTAGGGATTACGCCGTTATTTTTCGAGAACAGTTTTTATTGCAAGAGCTGCGAAAACATGGCTTCTACCAAAACGTGCCCGCATGATAGTGAGCATCATGTTGCGCTGTCCGGGACAAAGGTGAGGGAAATGCTGGCGCGCGGGGAGGCTCCGCCACCTCAATTTAGCCGTCCTGAGGTCGCGCAGGTATTGATCGAAGGGCTGCGACCGGTGTCCGTATAATCGGCTAGAAGAAAGCAGTTGTAAGAGAGGGGAGAGACGATGAGTAGAGAGGGCACCGTGAATATCGTATGGCATCCGACGACGGTAACCAAACAAGACCGTCAGAAGCGTGCAGGCCACAAAAGCTGTGTCTTATGGTTTACGGGGCTGTCTGGTGCTGGCAAATCGACATTGGCCAATGCAGTCGAACACGAACTGCATCAAAGAGGGCTAGCCAGTTACGTACTGGATGGTGACAATATACGTCACGGCTTAAATCGCGGATTGGGGTTTGGGGCAGAGGATAGACAAGAAAATATTCGCCGAATTGGCGAGGTCGCGAAGCTATTCGTAGATGCAGGTGTGATTACCTTGACGGCATTTATCTCTCCCTATCGGGAAGACCGGGAGCTTGCGCGTAATCTGGTAGAGGCGGGAGAATTCATCGAGGTATATGTAAAATGTTCATTGGATGAGTGTGAGCGCCGGGATGTGAAGGGGCTTTACCAAAAAGCGAGAAACGGAGAAATTGGTCAGTTTACGGGGATTTCAGCACCGTATGAAGCGCCTCTTCAAGCGGAACTGGTCATTGAAAGCGACAAGCAGACGATTGAAGAATCTGTCTTGATTGTCCTTACATACCTGGAAGAGCACAAGATTCTCTAGTTTTATGGATAGGTAAAAAAGCACGACGCGAGGGGCGCCGTGCTTTTCTTCGTGAGGAAAAATATTACTTCGTAGTGGTCGCTGCTTCTTCAGCTTCCAGATCCTCAGCCATTTCTTCCATCCATTTTTGTTGATCAACCATGCTTTCAGCGATTGGACGAACAAAGCCTTTGTCGCTAAAGCTGTTGATTGCTTTTTCATCTTTCACCAGCTGTTCTACAGTCAGGCCAGCATCTTTTGCTGGTGCAGTGAACTTGGTTGCTTTTCCGAAGTTGTATGCATATTGATCAGCAGCCAGACCGATTGTTACAGCTTGCTTCATTTCAGGAGCTTGGAAAGTTACGCTCAGATCGCTTGTTTGTTTTACAGGCATTTTGTTGCTGTCGATGTAGAAGTCGAGGTTCCAAGCGAGCTTGTGGAAGCCTTCTTTTTTCATTTCTTCTACGATTTTTTCAGGTGTATATGTTTTGCCTGTTTCATCCAGCCATTTTTTCGCTTCAGCCATGCTCTCGTTGATCATTGCTTCTGCATTTGCACGCTTCTCAGCTTCTGTAGTTTTTGCGCCCATTTCCGGATACAGATCTTCTGTCATGGAAGTAGTCAGTACCATCATATCGACCGCAAAATCTTTCACTTCTTTGCTAGCTACTGCATCGTTAGCTGTGAAGAAGAACATTTTCACCAGTTCTTTTGCGTCGATTTTTACAGTTACGTGAGTCGCTTCTACTTTATCACCGTTTGGCAATGTAACGGATTGTTTACCATGGTTTTTCGCGTCTGCCAATGTATAGCCGTATTTACTTACATACTTTTTCACAAAGTTGAAAGTAAGGTCGTTCATTTTGTCTTGGTATTCTTTCAGCTTCGCAGCGTTAGCAGCATCGGAGCCGCCAAGCTCAGCCATGAAAGGATTGGATGAGTTCGAATCGATTACCAAGTACTTGCTGTCCAGTGGAGACTTCACGTAGACTTTATCTTCGTCAACGATTGTTTCAACAGATGCTTTTTTGTCACCTGTCCAGAGCTTGTTGTCGCGCAGGAGCTTGTCGTCTTTTACTTCTACTTCAAACTTCACAGTGTCCAGATCCAGCTGGGAGCCTTTTACTGTTACGCCTGCTTTCAAAGCGGACAACAACGCTGTACTTTCTTTGTCAGCTGTTTCTCCGAATGCCTCAGGCAATTTCTCAACGTCGCCTGTCAGCTTCAAGGAGCCTTCAAAATCATAGTTTGGCTTGTCAATTGTCGCTACGATAGAATCACGCACCAGGGATGCCTCGCCCGCACAACCGGTCAGCAATATCGTACCTGCTGCCAGAAGGGCGCTACCTTTTTTCCACATGATGTGTTCCTCCCCTATGTATATTATTTTTTATTCCCCCTTTGTTCTACGCACAAATAGAGAAAAGGTTTCGCAAAAACGGAAAAAAATCACAATCCAGCTAATTCTGCCCCATTTTCGTGGTAAGATGAAGGGGAAAAGATGGTTAGTGAAGAAAGGGCGTTGCAACATGTGGTCGTGGCTTCAAAAGCTGATGAACTTTTTTCAGGGAGAAAGAGAAGAAATAGTAGAAGATGGCCGTCCAGCAGGTACCGGTAACCCAATAGGTAATCTCGCTCCCCGTCAGCCTCAGGCGAAAACAAAAAGCATATACCCAAAAGAACGGGTAGACAATCGAGATATAGAAGACAATGTGCGTCAAAGAAGAGAGCGTCAATTTCGTTTTCCAGTTGTCCCGGATAACTATTTGGAGAAGAAGCGTAATCATAGCGTAAATACTGCCGAATCGAATAAACGCAGTCGCCAGCAGGCACCTCGGGAGCGATTCGAACCCAAGCGTGAAACGGTGCGGCCAGCAAATGAACGCGTGCTGGAAACAAAGGCAGAGCCTGTTTTCGAGAAAAAGAAACCTGAGCTTGTCAAGAACAACATCGAGATACCGCAGCGTCCAAACCGTACGCCACAAAAAGAAGCGGAAAAAGTAACGAGACCCGTTTATTCTACTGAGGAAAAGCGTGCCTACCAGCCGTCTGAAATCGTTTCCCCTGTTTATGGGAAGATAACCTCGGCGACGCGGGAGGCAGAGCATCGAATCCATACGACTGCGGGAATCATTTATCCGCGTCTGGAGCAAGAAGAGCATTTGCAGCAGATGAAGCAGTGGGAACAAGAGATTAGCGAGCGGTATTTTCCAGAGGAGGAAGAGACTGCTTCTTTTGAGCAAAATGAACCGCAGCATGTTGTTATTGGAGATGAATCTGTACATAACGAAAGAGAAGAGACTGCTTCGGAGTTTGCTGTGGCAGAAGCTCTTGATTCAGAACGAGAGGTTGCTGCTTCCGTACAAATGGAAGAGACGGTAGCAGAAGAAATAGAAGGAAAAATGATGGATACGGAATCGCAAGCTATGGATCTGCAAGATTCTGATTCTGATGCTTTTGAGCCGAAAGTCGAAGAGACTGTAGCTGAAGAGAATGAAGAAGAAGAGGAATCGGAGTCTATTGGGCAACCAGAACCGACAGACTACTCTCAAACGATGGAAGAGCAGCTAGACCATGAGGAAGCAGAGCATAGACTGATCACTACAAGCAGTGCGGTTGTGCAGGTAGAGAGCGAGAATGATGGCGATAACGTGGAGTCTCCTTCTGTTGGGGAGGAGAATCAAGAAGTCGAAACGGAGCTAGAAAGCGATGGCGTCGAAGAGCCTGCCTATGCATCTGCAATTAGCCGTTTGCTAGAGAGAGCAGAAGTAGATTCACCACAGGAGCTCAGTTCAGCAGGAATGGGTTCGGTTTCCGAAGATACGTCAGAGGAAACAGAGCCAACAGAACCAACAGAACCAGCAGAACCAACTGAGCCTGAATTCATTGCTCAACCAATTGTAGAACCAGTTGCAGAAACCGCACCAGAAACCGTGCCAATCCCTGTTCCTGCTTCATCCGCTGCACAGCCCGTGAACATGTCTCAGGCATCTGTGGCGATGCAGCCTGCGTCAGCTCCGGTAAAAGACTCGTCCAATGAAGCTGACCAAGGAGCAGAGTCAGCACAGCCGCCATACGCCTTGCCGGATTTGGGACTGCTGAATCCGAGTCCACCGGTCAGTGATGACGACGATGAGCATACTCAAATTCAAAAGCTGTTATTGGAAGAGACGCTCGCGAATTTCAACGTCAGCGCTCAGGTCGTAGGGATTGTCAAAGGCCCATCCGTGACACGCTTTGAGTTGCAACCGGCTCCCGGCGTAAAAGTGAACAAGATTACGGGATTGGTTGACGATATCAAGTTGAATTTGGCTGCCAAAGATATTCGTATCGAGGCGCCGATTCCAGGACGCAATGCCATCGGAATCGAAGTCCCGAATATGTCCAGCCAGCCTGTATTAATCGAGAAGATTATCAGCTCAGACAAGTTTCAGGAGCATTCATCTCCTCTGGCGGTCGCACTCGGTATGGACATTGGCGGAGAGCCGATTATTGCGGATATTAAAAAGATGCCGCACGGTTTGATTGCCGGCTCGACAGGCTCGGGTAAAAGTGTCTGCATCAACTCTATCATCGTCAGTCTGCTGTACAAGGCGACTCCTGAGCAGGTGCGGTTGCTCTTGATCGATCCGAAAATGGTAGAGCTCGCCCCTTACAATCATTTGCCGCATCTGGTTACGCCTGTCGTGACAGAGGCCAAGCAGGCAACGGCTTCTCTCAAATGGGCCGTGGAAGAAATGGAGAAGCGCTATGCGCTATTCGTAGATGCGGGTGTTCGCGATATTGACCGCTACAATCAGACGACAGATGATCAGCTGCCTTATATCGTGATCATTATTGATGAGTTGGCTGACCTGATGATGGTCTCGCCGCAAGATGTGGAGGATTGCATTATCCGGATCGCTCAGAAGGCACGTGCTTGCGGTATTCATTTGCTCTTGGCGACACAGCGCCCATCCGTGGATGTCATTACCGGAAACATCAAGGCAAACGTACCGACTCGTCTTGCTTTTGCTGTGTTCTCCCAAGTTGACTCGCGTACGATTCTCGATCAATCTGGGGCAGAACGACTGCTGGGGAGAGGGGACATGCTGTTCCTTGAGAGCGGCACGACCCCGGTTCGTCTGCAAGGGAACTTCGTTTCGGATGACGAGATCGAGCGAATCACACACATGATCAAAAAGCAAAGAAAGCCTGCGTACATTTTCAGCAAAGAAGATTTGGATCAGCAGGTTGCATCGTTTGACAGCGGAGATGACCCGTTGTATCTGGAAGCGCTCGTGTTCGTGGCCGAGCAAGGACAAGCTTCTGCCTCTGGATTGCAACGCCGTTTCCGCGTCGGATATAACCGTGCTGCCCGTCTCATCGAAATGATGGAGGGAGATGGGTACGTCGCAGGACAAAGCGGCGGTAAGGCTCGCGCAGTCCTTATTTCCAAGGAGGACGCACAAGCCGTAGTGGAGGGATCGACACTCCTGTAAAAAACGAGGGTCTTGCATGGAGCAAGGCCCTTTCTACACGGATGAGTTGCCTAAATATTCAGTAAGGTAGTATGCTATAGGATAGATGTGAGATGGAAAGGATCGATGACGATGAATCCGCTGGCGAAAAAGTATCAGGAAATTGACGACAAAATTGTCTTGTTCAATGAAGAGTATTATTTGAGCGTGGAAAAAATCGACATTGCCGCAATGACGTTGGAAAAAAAAGAGTCGCTCTTTAACCAGCTGTATGATTTCGACAGTCCGGACATGGAACTGGAGATCGATGTCTCCGAGGAAGAAAAGGGCGTTTGGTACCTGCAATTGCTCGTACCGCATGTATTGACATTGCCTGAGGCTGCCAAAAGACGCATCGAAAATGGAACCAATCAACTCACCCAGCATTTGAGTGAGCAGGCAGATGGGCTAGTGAGAACGCAATTGCTTGGGGAAGAAATTTATACCTATGTGAAACGGTACAATCCGGATTTGGAGCGTATTGCCTAATAACAAACATCCATCTATCCCACAACGAGGGGCCAGATGGATGTTTTTCATTTCCCTTAGCTTTTGGCCGTTTTGGTCACTAACCAGGTGCAGGCAGTCTTATTTGTCGTAGTCGCAATCCATTCACAGGGTTGATTGTTTACAGGAGTGATCAAGCGCAGAGTATCGCCTTTGATACCGCCATATTTGACGGAGGCGCTAGGGGCTGTTGCGACATACACAACACGTTCGTTGATGGAAACAACTGGGGTAAAGGAAGAGTTTTCGGATTTGTAGCCGCTAGTGAGGGAAACAGGAACAGGGAGGTTTTTCATGGAGAGGGTTATTTTATCCGAAGACTTGTGATAAAACATTTTTCCAGTAACTTGGCTGAAGTCGCCTCCATCCACGGTGACTACCAATGGGTACGTTCCAGTGCCGTAGAGCATGATGACGTGATCGGACCCGGAGTAACGGTTGTTTATGAGGGAGACATTTCCGCAGCGGTTCAACGAAATGTTTTGGGTCAGTCGAGGATCAAACGAACAATTTCTCACAGTAACTTGTCTCTCGGCGAGCACTTCCCATGGCTCCAAGCTCAAGGCGTAGCCACCGATGGAGGTCGCTGTATCATTGGCCTCGAAGCTACAGCCATCAAATACAAGTCCTACATCTGAATAATCCACGGTTAGACCAGTACCAACCGTCTTGGTACTTCCTTGTGCGGTTGTATGCAATACCCAGCGACAATTGCTGAACGTCATGTTTTTCATAAAGTTCACTCGATTTTTCTGATCAGGTGCTGTATAAAAAACCGAGGAGCTGATACAGCCTGTCATGCCAGTAAGACTGAAGCTGGCGAGCGAAACAAGATTACTACCTTGCACGACCATTGGGGAGGACAAATCTCCTTCCAAGTCGAGCTGTTGACGGCAAGAGATATTGCTCAGGTTTACGAACATGGGGGTGGCTCCGTCGTACCCTTGATTGAGCTCGACCTCAAAACGATCACACGCTACATTCGCTGCATTCAGCCGCTCTAGGCCACCCGTCACGGTAATATCTGAGCGTGTACGCTTGCGGTTGTCGCTGTAAAAATCGGTAATTTGCACAGTGCGGACATAGCAGTTCGTTTCCCCGGCAAAGTAAAAATGGTCGGCGACCCCATCCGTACACCATACTTGTTGTAGCGCTACGTAATTGATATAGCTACTAGGACCGCCACCTCGAATGTAGAAGTCGGTGCTATGCTCGTAATCGTAAGGGTCGGGTGGCAGCGGGTTTGCTCTTGCATTGGAATCAATCTTCAGGTTGGAGACCACAAAAGAATCAGCATCCCCACCCGAGGACGTAATCGAGAACAGCCAGCGCCAATCTGCGGCAGTTGAATTAGCTTTCCTTTTTATCACGGAAAAAGGACCGATTCCCTGCATCACTAGGCTTTTTCCTGCTCCTAGGATGGCCTCCAGTCTGTTTGGCTCAATGATATAGGTGCCAGCAGGGAAAAATAATGGAATTTGTAGGTTCAGAGCAGCAGTTAATGCAGTCTGGATTGCTTGGGTATCGTCGGTCACTCCATCCCCCTTTGCTCCGTACGTTTTTACATCAATCCACATAAAAGCATTCTCCTCCAAAAAATGGGTAGACAAGATTGTCTTCTTTTCATTTCATTCAACCATTTCTCAAATGTTGACAACCATTTAGTAAAAAGGGCATGGACTACATAAAAATGTGTTCCATAAACTTTGGGCAACCACTGGCATATTTGTCCTAGAACCTCCGTATGAATAAGCAAAGAGGTGGATAGTATGTCGATTTTGGTGACAGGCGCAGCTGGATTTATCGGTTTTCATGTAGCACGACGGCTTTTGGAACAAGGACAGACGGTGTGGGGGGTAGATAATTGCAATGAGTATTACGACCCGGTCTTGAAGAGCAAACGACTGGAAATCCTCCAAGCGTATCCAACCTTTCGTTTTTTCAAAGCGGATATTGCAGATCAGAGCAAAATGGACGAGTTGTTCCGAGAAATGGAGCCGGAGATTGTCATTCACTTGGCCGCTCAAGCGGGCGTCAGGTACAGTCTGGAAAATCCTCATGCCTATACGACTTCCAATATCACCGGGTTTCTGCACATTTTGGAAGGATGCCGACGGTCGAGAGTCAAGCATTTGCTCTACGCATCCTCAAGCTCCGTCTACGGAGGGAATACAAAGCTACCATTTGCGGAGTACGATCCCGTAGATGAGCCGGTCAGCTTGTACGCAGCAACGAAAAAAGCCAATGAACTGATGGCCTATACCTATAGTCATTTATACGGCTTGCCTGCGACGGGACTTCGCTTCTTTACGGTATATGGGCCTTGGGGCCGACCCGATATGGCGCTCTATACGTTTACTAAGGCGATTTTGTCGGGAGAGCCTGTCCGCATTTTCAACTACGGCAACATGACAAGGGACTTTACGTATGTGGACGATATCGTCGAAGGGATCCTGAGACTGATGAATCGAATTCCCCGAAGGGAGGGGGATAAGGCGCCGCATGAGGTGTTCAACATCGGGAATCACCAGCCGATCGATTTGCTTACGTTTCTCTCGATTTTGGAAGAGAAGCTGGGTAAAAAGGCTGTTCGCGACTATTTGCCCATCCAGCCGGGGGATGTTCCTGCCACCTATGCGTCAGTGGAAGCTCTGTATGAGGCGACAGGTTTTCGACCGAAAACACCAGTCGATGTGGGGATATCTCGCTTTGTAGACTGGTACGTTAGCTATTATGGTGTCGCCCATGCGTAAAAAAGTGGGAGTTGTAGGTCTTGGATATGTAGGACTGCCTGTCGCGATTGCCTTTGGCCAAGTGCTTCCAGTGGTGGGTTTCGACATAGATGAAAGACGCATACGCAGTCTGGAAAGCGGAATGGATGAAACAGGAGAGATGTCTACAGATGAGCTAAAGCGAGCCAACATCACGTATACAGATGACTCCGCAAGTCTCGCAGCGTGTGATTTTATCATCATAACGGTGCCCACTCCTGTCGATTCTGCGAAACGGCCCGATATGCGGGCACTCATTCTCGCGTCCAAAAGCGTTGGGCAACATCTGACTTCAGGGACCATCGTCGTCTATGAATCGACAGTCTATCCAGGGGCAACAGAAGAAATTTGTATTCCTGTATTGGAACAAGCGTCCGGAAAGCTGGCGGGGATTGATTTTTTTGTCGGCTACTCACCTGAACGAATTAATCCAGGGGATCGGGAACGGAGATTGTCCCAGATCGTCAAGGTCGTTTCAGGGCAAGATCGCCAGACGTGTGAAACGATTGCCGAGATGTATGGGGTGATTGTAGAGGCGGGTATTCACAAAGCGCCCTCGATTCAGGTGGCTGAGGCAGCCAAGGTGATTGAGAACACGCAACGCGACATCAATATCGCCTTGATCAATGAGCTCTCGATTATTTTTGACCGCTTGGGCATTTCTACGGTAGATGTGCTCCAGGCAGCTCGGACCAAATGGAATTTCCTGCCGTTCTCTCCAGGACTCGTCGGTGGTCATTGCATTGGTGTCGATCCGTACTATTTGACATACAAGGCGGAGAGTGTTGGTTATCATCCGCAGGTCATACTGGCAGGACGACGGATCAATGACAGTATGGGCAAGTTCGTCGCGACCTCACTCGTGAAGCAAATGATCTGGCAAAATATTGCGATTCAAGGCTCGCGAATTACGATCATGGGCATCACCTTTAAAGAAAACGTGTCGGACATTCGCAATAGTCGGGTCATCGACATTATTCAGGAACTAAAGGAGTTCGGAGTAGAGGTCCAAGTGACAGATGAATTGGCTTGTCCAGAGCGGACGAGAGAGGAATACGGTATTCAATTGCGAGAGTGGGAAGACCTGCAGCCTGCCCACGGAATCGTATTGGCCGTACCACATGAGCGATATCTGCACCTGGGATGGGAGGAGCTTGCCGGACTCTTGTATCAGGGGCAAGGTGTCATCGCAGATGTGAAAAGCGTGCTAAATCGCGAAACATGCCCGGCAGAAATTAGCCTGTGGCGTTTATGATGACCATTGTTTGAATAACGATCACCTGGAGCGGATGAATATGAGCTACCGGAAGAGAAGATTCTGGTTAAGCTTATCGGACGCAGGAATTATCAGCTTGGCTGTCTGGTTGGCCTGCCTAGTTCGATTTGATTTTTCTTTCACATCGATAAGCGAATATCAACCTATGTATTTGATGATTGGCCACGTACTGTTCGTCGTGACAGGCATGCACTTCGCTCAACTCTATCGACCTGTTTTCCGCTATGTCAGTGTTCGCGAACTGGTCTCGATCATTTTAGCCACGAGCTTTTCCGTTTTAGCTCTCTACCTGGTACTGAAAATGACGTATCTGCTTGGTTGGTCCATCCGATTTCCCACCTCACTCTTTCTCATGACGCTGGCCTTTGTTTTGCTCGGGATGACAGGCTCTCGGTTTGTATGGAAGTGGTGGTATGAAGAGCGGGAGAAAAGAACGCAGGATCGCAGGCGCACATTAATTATCGGGGCAGGTAGCGCAGGTGTGCTCGTAGCCAGAGAGATGAAGACCTCGCCTTTGTCGGAGCTGCGTCCAGTGGCTTTTATTGATGATGAGCCCAGCAAACAAAATCTGCGCGTGTATGGCCTACCCGTTGTAGGGAATCGGGCTGATATCGCCCGCGTCGTGCAACGACTTTCCATATCAGACATCGTGATTGCTATGCCTTCCGCTTCCCGGCAGACGATTAAGGAGATTTTCGACATTTGCAAAACGACGAGAGCGAGTGTCAAAATTTTGCCGCACGTAGCAGACATCATCAGCGGAAAAATCACGATGAACATGATTCGGGATGTAGCGTTGGAGGATTTATTGGGAAGGGAGCCTGTTCAGGTCAATCTGGAAGAGATTACGGGGTACTTGCGGCAGCAAGTCGTTCTTGTGACAGGAGCGGGCGGCTCAATTGGGTCCGAGCTTTGCAGACAAATAGCTAGATTTGGCCCAAGGAAACTTCTTCTCTTGGGGAACGAAGAGAACGGCATTTTTGAAATGAGCCTGGAGCTCTCGCGTTTGTTTCCTGAGCAGGAGACGGTCAGCCTGATTGCAGATATTCGTGACAGACAAAGAATTGCTTCGATTATGCATGAGTATCGTCCCGCCGTTGTTTTTCATGCGGCTGCCCACAAACATGTACCGTTAATGGAGAACAACCCGTGTGAGGCATTGAAGAATAACATTCTGGGTACGAAAAACGTTGCGGAATGCGCGCTGGAAACCAGCGTTTCTCATTTCATCCTGATCTCGACGGACAAGGCAGTGAATCCAACCAGTGTGATGGGTGCCACGAAAAGGATCGCTGAGCTTCTGATCCAGGGTTATAACCATTTCGGGCTTACCCGGTTTGCGGCTGTTCGTTTTGGAAATGTCCTGGGGAGCAGGGGAAGTGTCGTTCCTGTTTTTCTTAATCAAATCCGGGCAGGTGGACCGATTACCATTACACATCCAGATATGGAGAGATTCTTTATGACCATTCCTGAGGCTGCCCAGCTCGTCATCCAGGCGGGAGCACTCGCTCAGGGAGGGGAGATATTCATCCTCGATATGGGGAAACCGGTCAAAATCGTCGATATGGCCCTCGACCTGATTCGCTTGGCAGGCTTGGAGCCCGGGAAGGATATTCCGGTTGTATTCACGGGTATTCGTTCGGGTGAGAAGCTGTACGAAGAAATTTTGACGGAGGAAGAAGGCTTGTCGTCTACTTGCCATAATCGCATCTTCATAGGGAAGCCGCTCGATTTTTCCTGGAATGAGCTCTTGGCAGGGATCGCCCGATTGGAGCAAATTGCAGACAAGGGAGCGACGATGGAGGACAAACAATCCATCATTGAGATTTTGCAAGGGATCGTTCCAGGCTATCAATCGACTTCTTACGTGAAGGAAGAGTCTACGCCAGTCCCTTATCAAGTGGCGATCGGATGAGCGTCAGCAAATGGAAGGAAAAGATCGCCACGTTAAAGTGGAAGCGGCTGCTTGGAAGGGGAGGATTGATTTGTCTCATCAGTTTGAGTGGTTATGGTGTGTATGTCTATCTGTCGTTAAAAGAAACGGCCAGCAAAATGTACCTCCCTGTCCGCACGCAGAAATCTATCGAGATACCTGTAGCGACTGAATCAGCATCTGTGAGGCAATCACCGACCGTGAATTCCCGAGAAGCAACTACACCGTCTGCGGCTGAAGTGGAGAACTCCGCTATTTTGCCCAAAGAACCGATCACACTGCTGCTTCTTGGGGTTGATGAACGAGAGAATGACAAGGGGCGCTCTGATGTCATCCTTGTACTCTCCGTCAACCCGAAAACGAATTCTGCGTTGCTCATCAGCATACCGCGTGATACGCGAACCGCTATGGCTCACAAAGGTAGCCAGGATAAGATCAATCACGCATATGCATTCGGCGGCGTGCAACAGGCAGTAGACACCGTCGAGCAGTTTCTCCAATTTCCCATTGATTACGTGGTGACCGCGAATATGGAAGGATTCGCAGGTGTGATCGATGCGCTGGGAGGAGTGGAAGTCAATAACAAGCTTGCCTTTACTTATGCGGATTACACCTTTCCGATGGGTCCCATCCAGCTAGACGGGAAGCAAGCCTTGGTCTACGCTCGCATGCGCTACGAAGATCCGAGAGGCGACCTCGGGCGCAACGAAAGACAGCAGGAAATCATCAAGGCATTGCTGGACAAAGGTGTAACTCTTGCATCGCCTACCCGATTGAATGACGTCCTTACGACGATGGGGAAATACGTGAAAACGAACATGACCTTTGATGTGATGAAACAGCTTGCCCTAAGCTACAGCACGGCAGTTACCTCTGTCGAGACGATTCGTTTGGAAGGAAAGGGTCAAATGATCAATGGAATCTACTACTATATCGTCAGCCCGCAAGAGCGTGAGAGGTTGACCGAGAGTCTTTCAACTTTTCAAAAACAAATCGAACTTCCCGTACAACTGCCGAAAGAAAGAAGTGACAGCATAGCGGGGCAAAGGGGGAAGCAGGATGAATGAGGAGCTTAATCTTCGTGAAATACTCCTGATGTTGTTGAAGCGATGGAAGCTGATCCTTTTGATTACGTCTTTATGCACCATCGGAACAGCGCTCGTGAGCTTCTATTTACTGACACCGATTTATCAGGCTAAGACGGAAATATTAGTGAATCGCTCGCTGGATTCAACCGTAGAGAGCATGCTATCCGTCGCAGAAATTGATTCCAATCTGAAATTGATTGAGACCTACCGCGTCATTATTGAAAGTCCGCGGGTAATGGAGCGCGTGCTCGAAGTGATCGGGGCGGGCGCTACGATGGAGGATCTGCTGCTTCAAACAAAGGTAGAGCCAGTCAAGGATTCGCAGGTCATTTCCATTACGGTAGAAGACCCGGATCAGGGCAGAGCTGTACTCATCGCCAATACAATCGCGACGACCTTTCAGGGAGAAGTCGTCAAAATGCTTAGCATGAACAACGTGCATATATTGGCGGAAGCCCGAAACAATCCGGCGGCCATTCCAGTGAGCCCTAAACCGATCCTCAATTCGGTGATTGCTTTTGTCCTCGGGTTGGCAACGTCTATGGTCGTCGTCTTCTTGCTTGTGCAGATGGATACCCGACTTCAATCGGAAAAAGAAGTGGAGGAGTATTTAGGCTTACCTGTACTGGCAACTATTGCGGTGATTGACAAAAAAACGCGGAAGGCATTTCGCCAGCCCAAGGTGGAGGAAGTGAGGAATGAGTATGAGAAGGCAGAAGCCTGATGATCGTTACCAAAAGCTGATCGCCCATTGGGAGCCGCTGTCTCCGCTGGTAGAGGGCTACCGTACCCTTCGCTTAAACATTCAGTTTTCCATGGGCGACAAGCTGATGCAAACGATTTTAGTCACCAGTCCAGGGGCTTCTGAGGGAAAAACGATCACCGCTGCCAACCTGTCCTTGATGATGGCAAAGGATCACAAAAAAACGGTGCTGCTTGATTTTGACTTGCGCAATCCGCGGGTACATTTCACCTTTGATATGCCGAATCTGTACGGAATCAGTTCTTACTTTTCGGATATGTGCCAGATTGCGGATATTATTCAACCGTCAGGGGTGTCAGAGCTGTCGATCATTACGGCAGGGCCAATCCCGCATAATCCTGCGGAAATGCTCGGAACGACACGGCTCTTGGAATTGATGGACTATCTGCGCCACAACTATGATTTTGTGATTGTCGACAGCCCGCCATTAATCGTAAGCGACGCAATGGTGCTGGCGCGGGAAATGGACGGCTGTGTCATGGTGGTGGATGCAAGCAAGACGAAGCGGGATTCTGCTGTCAAAGCAGTAGAGCAGTTAAAAGCGGCAGGAGCCAATCTGCTCGGTGTTGTTCTCAACAACAAGAAGGTAGGGAAGAGAGAAGGCTACTACGGATATGGGTACAACGCATAGCAGAAAGCGGGGCGTTTGTAAGCATGCATGCCCTCAAATTAGCTTGGCAACGACAATGGAACCGTCTGCATAAAGATCGCGATGTTCACGAAGTGATTCGCGGCTCGGCCTTCACGTTTTTGTTTCGGCTCCTTGGCTTCGTGCTGCTCTATCTCTTGCAGTTCTACATTGCCAGAGAGTATGGAGCCGAGAGCCTGGGCATCTATTCGCTCACGATCACCCTGATGAACATCGGAATGGTGCTGGCCGTTTTGGGGACGGATACAGCCATAATCCGCTTTCTCTCAGAGTTTCGCGCGAAAGGCTCGCTTTATCAGATTTCCGAAGTATTCAACAAAGTAGTGCTGTGGGCGACGCTCATTTCGATTGTGCTTGGGATACTGTTGCATGTGTTCTCAGAGCAGGTGTCCACCTACGTGTTTGCAGGGGAGCTACCAGCAGAGGCACTGCGAGTCGTCGCGTGGATGCTTCCGTTTGTGTCACTCGCAAGGCTGTATGCATCTGCGTTTCGGGCACTGCATCGGGTTGTCATCTCGATCACTGTCGATATCGTCGGTATGCGTTTTCTGCACTTGGCGTTTCTATTCATCGCTATCCCTTTTTTCGAACCCAGTACGATGCTCTTGATTCAACTGCTCGCAGCTGCTGTTATCTTGAATGCCGTCTATGGGATGGGGCAGTGGTATGCGACAAGCCGAGGTTTCCGTATCGGTGTACAGCCGACTGCGGGAGAGCCTGGTGTTGGGTTGAGGGAAATTATTGCAGTCGCACTGCCCATGTATCTCAGTGCGTCGATGGAATTGATTATGACGTGGACCGATATGATCATGTTGGGCATTTTTACGGATGCCAAAACCGTCGGAGTATACAGTGTGGTCATTCGTCTGGCAATGGTGACGGGCTTTGCGCTGATTTCCATCAATACGATCCTCTCTCCCAAGTTCTCTGAGCTGTACGCACGTAATGATATGGACGGCTTGAAAAAGATGATTGCGTTTGCCAATCGGCTCATTTTCTTCACCTCTGCTCCTCTCAATCTGCTAGTGGCGATATTTGCTGTTCCGTTGCTCACTTTTTTTGGCGAAGAGTTTGCGAGTGAGAGCCTCGTCCTTGTGATTCTGTGCATGGGGCAGTTTGTCAATTTTTGCACAGGTAGTGTTATCCCCTTATTGACGATGACCGGGCATCAAAAAACGGCCCGCAATATTCTTGTCTGTTCAGCTGCACTAAACATAATCGGAAACGCTTGTCTCATTCCGCTGTATGGAATTATCGGGGCCGCCATTGCTACTTCAATCAGCCTGATCTGTCGAGATCTTTTTGCTTCGTATTGGGCATCCAAATTTTTTGGTTTTCGCACGTGGTATATCCCGTTTTTATCCGAAAAATATTCCGTCTCGCTCCAGGAGACGAGGTCATGAAGAAGGTGGCTTACCGTGAAGGATGAGCTGTATCCGTCTATGTTTTGGGATAGTGAAGAGACACGCCATTGCCGTGTGCAGGTGCAGAAGCCGTGGAGCAGGGAGGAATTTTGGTCGTACTACTTCACGCGTCGCATCTCCATCTACATGAGCTTGTTGCTGACCCGAAAAACACAAGTATCCCCCAACGCAATTACAATCGGGGGGATAGTCGCCGGACTCCTTAGCGCTGCAGCATTTATGTACGGAACGGCGGCATCCTTTCTGCTCGGCTGCTTCTTCTGTCAGGTGTGCTACTTGGCGGATTGCGTCGACGGGGAAGTAGCCCGCATGCGCAACGAGAAGAGCAAGGGAGGAGAATGGCTGGACATCGGGCTCAACTATGCACTCTACCTGGTGTCATTCGGTGTGATATACGGCATCATGAATCATCACGCCATGCTGGGTCCGTGGCTGCTCTATTTGATTCTACTCACGATTTTTGCAGAGATTTTGGCGACCAATGGCTCCGATCTTGTCTTCAGTCAAGGGAAAATCTCTCACGAAACAGTCTCTATGAGAAAGCGCAGCAAATGGATCGATGCTTTTGTCTTCCTTTTTCTTACCCAAACGGGCTATCAGTTGGGCGTGCTGGTTACCGCATTTCTGTGGGCAATCAGCGGTCAAATGCTATTTTTGCTCCTATGGACCTTCTACCACCTGCTCGTCGGACTGGCCAGATCGATGTACAAGCTGAAGCTGAACATCAAATACGTCATGCCATCTCTGAAAGAAGGAGGGGAGTCGGATGAAGGCACTGCTCATGGCAGCAGGTCTCGGGTCACGAATTAACGAGCAAATTGACGGAATTCCCAAGTGTACAGTGGACATCGGAAACCAATCGCTCATTGAAAATACGATAGCGGAGCTAAGGTGCCACGGAATTGAAGAGATCGCGATGGTGGTGGGCTATCAAGCTAACGTAATTATCAATCTGCTCCAAGATGAACCTATTCGTTTTTATCACAATCCTTTTTATGATCGGACGAATAGTATGGTGTCCCTCTGGTTCGCCCGCGAGTTTTTGCAAGGAAGCGACTGCTTGCTATTGAACGCCGATGTTTACTTTGAATCGAAGGTACTGGAAGTCGTGTTGCAAGAGACCGCGTGTCCCGTCATGTTTGCTGATCCAGTCCGTCGCTCTGAGGGAGATTATAAATTTGGCTATGAAAACGGACTGCTGCTCCGCCATGGAAAGGAGCTCTCGCTGGAAGAGACAACTGGCGAATACGTTGGAATTGCCAAGCTTCAAGAGAGCTTTCTGCCGATATTTTTGCGTCGATTACAAAGGTTGATTCAGGAGAAGCAGTATGATTTGTGGTGGGAAAATGTCCTTTATTCTTTTTTGGGCGAAAGGAATGTGTATGTCACACAAATACCACCGGGATTGTTTTGGGCAGAGGTTGATACGTGGGAGGATTATCGGCGAATCCTGCAATTCACCAACCATCTGGCGCACAGGTAAATGATGTTCAAGGAGAAGCTCTCACCGGACAAGGTCCTACTTTTACTATATGTGGTGCTTAAGCCTTTCTACTTCTTCCCAAGTGGCAATCCGCAAATCGCCGATTTTATTATGCTTATCCTGATCGCCTACAGCTTCTTGTTTCGCCTGGGGCGGGTCAACCGCAGACTCGGATTTTTTCTCTTCCTTACCCTTCTATTTTTGTACGACATTATGATGGTGAATGGCATATGGTCGATTGCACTCGGCGGGGAAATGGATGTATTCAGCTCGACCAAGTGGTATTTGTACAACGGAGCCGTGATGCTTGCCCTGATTATTTTGTTCAGGCGCAACCCTCAAGAGTACGTCAAATGGGTCTTCCTGGCTACGTCCACTTCTTTGCTCGTTCAGGCATTCATTCTCGTGACAGGACTGTCACCGGATAGCGGAGAGTTCAGGCAATCGTTGTTCTTCAACAATCCGAACCAGCTCGGCTATTTTGGGCTTTTGTGCATGGGGATATGCCTGCTGTGTGCTCGCTTCGTATCTGTGAAGACCATTCCTCTCTTTATTGCGATCGGCACGGCGTTTAGCATCATTGCAGCATCCTTGTCAAAAGCAGCGATCATTAGTGCGGTAGGGATGTACCTCGTTTTTTTGCTCCTCTCCATCAAAGAACGAACGGGCTTGTTTTGGTTGAATCTGCTGTGCGTGCTCGTCTCGTCCTTCACTGTCTTCTTCATCTATTTGTACACCAACGAAAACGTGCTGAGCGATGCATCTATTTACACACAAATCGAAGAACGAATGGTATCACTCGGGGAAGATTCGGATGACAATTTGGCGGCGCGGGGCTATGACCGGATTGCCAACCATCCGGAGTACATTTTGTTCGGAGCAGGGGAAGGGATGTACGAGCGATTTAACAGCAGCATTTCGTTGGAACTCCATTCTACCTTAGCCAATCTGTTCTTCTCCTACGGTGTAATGGGCACGGTGTTGTTCATTCTCGTGATTTATGGGGCGGCCCGCGGGCATCGATTGGTTGCTTGGTATCCACTTGCCTTCCAAATTTTGTACGGACTCACTCATAACGGAATTCGCGAAACGTTTTTCTGGATCATGCTCGCGCTGTATTTCGTGACAGCCGAAATCAATACGCGTCAGACCAAAAATGGCGGTGATCTGCTTGAAAAAAATCTTGCAAGTATGCGCAATTGACCGCTCTGTAGAAAGCTTATTGTTTCCCTTGATTGAAAAGCTGATGGGTGAAGGCTACGAGGTGCATACCGCGTGTTCGGATACGGGGCGCTTTGATGTCCTAACAGCAAAGGGATTGACGCTCAGAAGAATTCCGATTAAGCGAAAGATCGACCCGATTTCCAATTTGGTGACAATTGGGGCATTGTATCGGCTGATGAAAAGGGAGAAGTATGATGTCGTGCATGTCCATACGCCGATTGCCGCTGTTCTCGGTCGCGTGGCAGCAAGGCTGGCAGGAGTTCCGCATGTCATTTACACAGCGCATGGCTACTTCTTTCATGAGGGCATGAGCAAAAGTACGTATCAGATGTACTACAGGCTGGAAAAATGGTTTGCCCGGCATATGACCGACTATCTTTTGCTTCAGAGTCGAGAGGATTACGAGTTGAGCGTGAAGGATAGCTTCTCCTCCCAGACGGAGCGGATTCTGCACATTGGCAACGGCGTTGATCTCACAGACCGTTTTCACCCGCGACACGTAACGAGAGAGAAGGTTCAGACTATCAAGTCCTCATTGGGGCTGCGGGATGAGCATGTGGTGATCACCTATGTAGGACGTATGGTTTCGGAGAAAGGAATTTTTGAGCTGTTGGAAGCCTTTCGTAAGCTAGGGGGTGAATTTCCGCACCTGCGCCTCTTGTTGGTGGGGGACGTGTCTTCCAGTGAACGCGATCAGCGAGGTCAGGACTTCGTGGGGCTTTGCCGACAGCATCCGCAAATCATTTTGGCTGGATTCCGCACAGACATCCCGGAGCTGATGGCCACAAGCGATATATTTGTTCTTCCCTCTCATCGCGAAGGGCTGCCTCGTTCCATCATTGAGGCGATGGCGATGGCAAAACCGATCGTCGCCACGAATATCCGTGGATGTCGGGAAGAAGTCAGGGACGGTGTCAACGGGTTTTTAGTAGAACCGAAACAGGTATGTCCCTTATATGCAGCCTTAAAAAAGCTCGTAATCGATTCCAGACTCAGAGAAGCATTCGGGCAGAACAGCCGCTGCATCGCGCTTGAGCACTTCGATGAGCAAACGGTCCTTGCGAAGCAGGCGGCCTTGTTTGCCCAACTGACTGGTAAGCTACGAGAAGAAAGAGGGCAGGAGAAAGGAGGCAGCGGAGAAGATTGGACAAGACGGGAGCATTCGTCATTTCCCTAGACTTTGAACTTTACTGGGGCGTCCGAGACAAGAGAACCATTCAGTCATATGAGCAAAATTTGTTAGGTGTTCGTCAAGTGATCCCCGCACTTTTGGAGCTGTTTGCCAAGTATGAAATGCATGTCACCTGGGCTACTGTCGGTTTTTTGTTTTGCGAGTCGCGCAAGGAGCTAGCAGGCGTCGTCCCACGGCATCTCCCGGCGTATTCCGATGAAAAGTTGTCACCCTATCCCTATTTGGACACAGATGCGATCGGAGAGCATGAGCAGGTCGATCCGTATCATTTTGCTCCTTCCTTAATCAAGCTGATATCCTCTTACCCGCATCAATTCATCGGAAGCCACACTCTTTCCCACTATTATTGTCTAGAGCCGGGACAGACTCCCGAAGCTTTTGCTGCCGATCTTGATTCTTTTCATAGAGTGACTCGCAAAAAAGGATACTCACCTTCCAGCATCGTTTTTCCACGAAATCAGGTGAAGTCTGCCTATTTATCTTTGTGCAAGAAAAAGGGGTTCCGTTCCTATCGCGGCAATGAGCAGTCTTGGATGTATCACACAAAAGGGGCTGCCGAAGAGACATTGTTCAAACGAGCCATGCGACTGATGGATGCGTATGTGAATCTCTCGGGTCATAACAACTATGAATCATTGCAGCGTAGTCATGAGGGAATGGTCGATGTTCCATCCAGCCGTTTTTTGCGTCCTTATTCTCCTCGATTACAGCGCTTGGAAAAATGGCGCATGAATAGAATCAAATGCGACCTGACTCATACGGCGGAGCACAATCGCTTGTATCATCTGTGGTGGCATCCGGAGAATTTTGGGGATCACATCGAAGAGAATCTGTCCTTTTTGGAGGAAATACTCCAGCATTACACCATGTTACGCGAGAGGTACGGCATGCAGAGCCTCAGCATGGAGGAAGCGGCAGCGAAGTGGATTCAACAGGAGGTGCGGCATGAAGTCCTTGTTTGATCGTTGCGTTTCCTTCCTGATACTCGTCATTCTGTCCCCACTGATTTTGCTAGTGAGTCTGCTCATTCGCTGGAAGCTGGGGTCTCCGGTTTTGTTTGTACAAGAGCGACCAGGTTTGCACGGAAAACCATTTTTCATCTATAAATTTCGCACGATGACCAATGAACGCGATGAGAGTGGAGAGCTTCTCTCTGACGAGCAGCGACTGGGATCATTCGGAACACTTTTGCGAAAGTATAGCCTGGATGAACTGCCGCAATTATGGAATGTGCTTCGCGGTGAAATGAGCCTCGTAGGACCGAGACCGCTACTGATGGAGTACCTGTCGCTGTACACGCCGCGGCAGTTGAAGCGACATGACGTAAAGCCGGGGATTACAGGCTGGGCGCAGGTCAATGGGAGAAATGCGATTGACTGGGAGCAAAAGTTCGAGCTGGACGTCTGGTATGTAGAAAATGGCAGCTTTTTTCTGGATATGCGGATTATCGGTCTGACGATCAAGCGCGTTTTTCAATCGACAGGCATAAATCAGCAGGGCAGCGTCACGGTAGAAGACTTCAGAGGGAGTGAAAACACAGAGCGCGCTGGGAGGGAAGCATGTGAGCCTGATCGTACTTTCGGAACAGGATGATTGGACCGAATATTTGCAACGGTTTTTAAATCTAGACGTGTCCTACACGAAAGAATACGTACAGCTGTATGCCAAAATGGAGCAGGGCACGCCAGAAGCTGTTTTTTTCAAGAGTGGGGAGAACGAGGTTTTCTACCCGTATTTGGTCAGACGTCTAGATGAGTGGATTCCCGGCTATGCCGATTTGGTTTCGATAGGATACGGAGGGCCATTCGTCGTGGGGGGACAGACGGCTGCTCGATTATTCCAGGAGCAATTCCACGTCTATTGTCGGTACAAAAACTATCTGACGGAAACGGTTCGCTTTCATCCGTTGCTGGGGAATGCGGAGCTATTTGCGGGTCAAATGCGACTGGATCTGGTGAGGATGGTAACGGCGGTCGATTTGCGCCCCACACTTGCCTACATTCGTGCCCACTATACGCAAAATGTGGGACGAAATATGAGGAAGGCAGCCGCAAACGACGTCCGGATTACATTGGGCGGAACCGATTGGCTGCATTCTTTTATCCAGCTACATCGGGAGACGATGGATCGCAATCAAGCCGCGGCGATCTACTACTATGCACCGGAATTTTTTGTGGGACTCATGAAAAAAACAGTGTTGTGCAAGCCGCGGCTTCTACTTGCCATCCATGAGGATCGGCCGGTGGCGGGAGTGCTTTTGCACAGTGGAAATCAATTCGCCCATTATCAGCTAGGGGCATCCCATACGGAAGACATGGCGCTTGGCGTCAACCACCTCCTCTTCGACGCCATGATTCAGCAGGCAAAGCTGGATGGCGCACAGCTGCTTCTCCTCGGAGGAGGAAATCTGGATGGAGATGGTTTGTTCCGTTTCAAGTCCTCGTTTGCAAATGGCAATCATTTTCCTTACTGGATGGGTAAGAAAGTTCACGATGAGGAAGTGTATTTGGCTTTGTGCCAAAAACTACAAGTCGATCAGGCTGGCGAGCAAGATTTTTTTCCTGCCTATCGCAATGGGGGGACGTCGAAATGAGTGCGAAGCAGCGGATCTTTTTATCACCGCCACATATGGGGGAGGATGAGCGGGACCTGGTGGCGGACGCCTTTGCCTCCAATTGGATCGCACCGTTGGGGGAACACGTCGATGCTTTTGAGCGAGAGATTGCTCAGTATGTGGGCGTAAAAGCTGCACTGGCTGTGTCCTCTGGTACGGCTGCTATCCATCTCGGGCTGAGGCTAGCAGGCGTCACTCCGGGTGATACGGTGTTCTGCTCCAGCCTCACCTTTGTCGCCAGTGCCAATCCGATTCTGTACCAGGGAGCGACTCCAGTATTCATTGATTCCGAGGAAGGGTCTTGGAATATGTCTCCGCTGGCATTAGAGCGAGCCTTGCGGGAAGCGGCAGCAGCGGACAAGTTGCCCAAGGCGGTCGTCATCGTCAATTTATATGGGCAGAGCGCAGATATGGGGCCGTTGATTGCGCTTTGTGAGCAGTACGGGGTGCACGTGGTGGAAGATGCAGCAGAATCGTTAGGGGCTGTATACAAAGGGAGAATGAGCGGTGTCTTTGGGCATGTTGGGACCTTTTCGTTTAATGGCAATAAAATCATGACCACATCAGGTGGTGGAATGCTCGTCTCTGATGACGTTGAGGCGATCGAAAAGGCGCGCTTCTGGTCGACGCAGGCGAAGGAGTCAGCCAGGCATTACCAGCATGAAGAGATGGGCTACAACTATCGGTTGAGCAACGTACTGGCGGCAATTGGCCGGGGGCAGCTGCGCGTTTTGGAGGAGCGAATCGAGGCAAGGCGAGGGATTTACAAGCGTTATGAACAAGCCCTCGGACAATTACCTGGTATTTCGTTCATGCCAGAGCCTGCGACAGGGCGATCCACAAGATGGCTGACCGTGATGACACTGAATCCAGCGGACGCGACAATCTCTGTTGCACAACTGATCGATGCACTGGGCAAAGAAAATATCGAAGCCCGTCCGGTGTGGAAGCCGATGCATCTGCAACCGTTGTTCGCACAGTGCCAATACTATTCGCACCAACCTGATGAGAGTATATCAGATCGGCTATTTTCCCAAGGTGTTTGCTTGCCGTCCGGTTCCAGCTTGACCGCTGAACAGCAGGAGCGAGTCATCGGTGTTATCACGAACTGCCTCTTGAATCAGGAACAGGGGGTGCGCCATGTATAGCTATGAGCAGATAGAAAAATGGCGTAGTCTCTGCTCGTCTTCCTTTTACGTACTGGACACAGTGAAGCTCTCCGAGAACTATCGTCGTTTCCAACGGGCTTTTACTCGACGCTATGAACATGTGGTCGTGGCGTATTCGTATAAGACCAATTACTTGCCGTTTTTATGCCAAAAGCTGCATCAGTTAGGTGCCCATGCAGAAGTCGTTTCTCGACTGGAGTACGAATTGGCACGAAAGCTCGGCGTCGATCCTGCGTCCATCATTTTTAACGGCCCGCTCAAAACGGAAGAGGACATTCACCTTGCCTTGGAGCAGGGGAGTCTGATCAATCTGGATTCTTTTTCGGAAATACCGTGGGTGGTGGCCTACGCCAAGCAGTATCCCGAGCAGACGTTTCGGATTGGTCTACGAATTAATGTGGATTTGGCCAGGGGGGGAGTGAGTCCTCTGCAAAATGGGTACGAGGTCAGCCGATTTGGTTTTTGCGTCGAAAACGGCAATTTAGAAAAAGCCCTGAGCCAATTGGCTGTCGCCCCGAATGTGCGTGTAGTCGGGTTGCATGGACACTTTTCCACCAATCGCAGTGTCGGTGTGTATCGCCAAATTACGCGCCATCTATGCCGCTTGGGGAAGGAGCATTTGGGCGAGCGGCTTGCTTTTATCGATATTGGAGGGGGATTCTATGGCGAGCTCCCGACCTCGTTCGGAATGACGGCTGCACCAACCTTTGAGGAGTACGCCGAAGCGATTACGTCTGTCGTGAAGGAGGAGCTGGCAGAGCTGGATCATGCGCCGTTGCTGATTCTGGAGCCAGGTATATCACTCGTGGCAGATGCCGTTGATTTCGTTTGCCAAGTCGTCGATGTCAAGGAGAACAGAGGAGAGCGATTTATTCTCGTGGATGGTAGCATTCACAATGTCAAACCGACGATGCACGCGCACCTCTTGCCAGCCCGACTTGTGTGCAACCGCAAGTCAGTTCCCGAAGCGAGCTATCATGTCGTAGGGTATACGTGCATGGAAAAAGATTATTTGCTTCAAGGCTACACGGGGCCTTTGCCTGATATCGGGGATTATTTTGTCTTCGGACACGTAGGGGCGTATACGCTCGTCTTTAATCCACCATTTATTCGGGAGAGGCCGCCGGTTCTCGCCATCGACGGAAATGAAGCGGTCATTGTGAGGGGAAAAGAGACTCTCCAACAATTCATTCCCGAATCGGTTTATCGTTTTCACGTTGACAAGCAGGGGGTAATGAACTGAATGAACGTACTTATGACCAGTGTAGGCAGGCGAGTCAAGCTGCTCCACTATTTTGTACGCGAATGGGGTGACACTGGCAAAATCATAGCAGTCGACTGCGACCCGACGGCCCCGGCCTTGTACGCTGCCCATCATCACGAGCAGGTGCCGCGTATCGATGATCCTGGTTATCTCGATGCCCTGCTGCAAATTTGCCAACGGTACGAGATTAAGGCAATCCTCTCCTTAATTGACCCAGAGCTGACACTGTTGGCTGCTCATGCAGATCGTTTCTACATGCAGGGCATCGAGGTGATTGTGTCCAGCCGGGATGTAATCGAGATGTGCTTGGATAAGAGGGCAACGTATGATTTTTTGTCCGCGCACCAAATTCCCGCTATTCCCACCTTTACAAAAATGGACGAGGTACAAGCAGCTCTTTTTGCAGGACAGATTACGTATCCATTGATCGTCAAGCCGCGGTATGGAAGTGCCAGTTTGGGCATCACACGTGTGGAGAATGACCAAGAATGGCCCGTGCTCATGGAAAAAACGGAGGATGTCGTCATTCAACCGTTCTTACAGGCAGAGGAGTACGGAGTGGATGGTTATGTGGATCTGATCTCGGGGGAGCTGGTGACACTTTTCACCCGCAAAAAGCTGCGAATGCGAGCAGGGGAGACGGATCGCTCCCTCGCGGTAAAAGATCCGAGTCTACTATCATTAGTGAAGGAACTCATCCGTGTCATGGAGCCGCGTGGGCCCATTGACATCGATTGTTTTTTGGTCGGAGATCAGTACGTTGTGTCGGAGATCAATCCCCGTTTTGGCGGAGGGTATCCGCATGCTCACGAAAGCGGAGTGAACATCGTTCATGCGCTTCTCCAAAACATAAAGGGTCTGGTGAATGTGCCGAAAGTGGGAGAGTACAAGGAAGGAAGCATCCTGATGAAATACGATGAGGTCATGCTGTTTGAGTGAAGGGGAAAATTCCCTTAAGGAGCGGGAGTGGGCAGGTAAGCTAAAAACAAGACAATAACTGCGTACCTGCCCCATATTGTAATGTGCCCGTAGATGTCAGATGAAAAGAAGTATTAGACTGGCGCCCGTTGGTTAAGCTAACGGGATAGTTCAATGTTATAGCGTTTTTATAGGATGTTTATTGTTGGAGTAGGATGATATGACTGATGATTACATCGCACTAAGATTTGAAAGTCTTGCGCGGGGTCAACTTGTGATTTATCCATAATAGTAAAATACAGCTATTAAAACTTTTACACGGTGGGGCAAACTACAGTAGTGTTAACTGCGGGAATGGGATGCCCCACCCAGGCTCCACTCAGTACGCTAACCGGTATTCTATCGAAGAATACGAAATTTTGTTAATTTTACACCTGATGTTGATTCTTGTATATTCCGATTATTCGATAAGTTCTTCTGCGGAAGCGCGGATATGTTCCATGTACTTATATGCTTCCAATTTCAACTGCTCATCTGCAACTTCCATGGTATCGTACACCACGAAAGCAGGCAGGTAGATAGCGCCGGTGTACTTGACGGACAATTCAAGCGGCCTCATAAGCTCGCTGATCGTGTATTCGTTGCTACCTCCTGAACGGTAACTCCGCTCACTGGCACCTGTTGTTGTTGCCACGATGAACTCCTTGCCTTTCAGATGATCTCCTTCAGATCCAAATGCCCATCCGTACGTCAATACATCGTCAAACCATTTCTTGAGCAGCGGTGGGGTGCTGTACCAGTACAATGGGAATTGAAGTACGATCCGGTCATACTTGTCCAGCAGCTGCTGTTCCCTCTCTATGTCGATGTTCCCATCTGGGTACTCCCCGTAAAGGTTGTGGACATCAATGTTATCATAGAGGCTCAGTTCCTGAATAAGAGCATGGTTGGCCCGGGACTGCTCCAAGGACGGATGCGCGACAATTACCAGTGTTTTCATGAAGATCTTCCTCTCTCTTAAAAGATGGCATCAGGGCTTCTCACCTGACAGCCCTTATTATTCAGGGAGCATCGAGTATTGTAAAGTACGCTCTTTTTCCGTACTATGTCGGGTTGATCGTACTATTGATCAGACCTGAGTTCCTGGAGGATGGTATGGTAAACCGTACTAAGTACGGTTTTTTGGAGTAGTTGGTTAAGCCCGTAGCATTTGCTACAATGACTACATCCGAAGAAAAATGTCAGTAAGCGAGGAATAAGTATATGTCCGAAGATTTAAGCAAGTCCTTTCTAACAGAAGGAATCATGGTTACCCTTCAATTAATCGGGGGCAAATGGAAGCCAATTATCTTATACATCCTATTAAATGAAGGTACCAAGCGCTTTGGAGAGCTGAGACGGATGCTTCCGTCGATTACCCAAGGAATGCTTACCAGCCAGCTTCGCGAGCTGGAACAGGATGGACTAATCATTCGGCAGGTGTATCAAGAGATTCCGCCCAAAGTCGAGTACTTCGTCTCTGAGCACGGACATACGCTCAGTAGGGTACTTGGTGATATGTGTGAATGGGGTTTTCATCACATGGAATACAAGAAGATCGGCACCCCAAACGGATAAGCTCATTGATGGCATACCCGGTCGTCTAATTTAACAATCATTGTAGGGCCCGAATTGTGCACATTAGCAATCCATGAGAAGCCGAGCCTGCTTTTTGGACGTGAAATCTATCAGCCGATGGAAAGTGCTTGGCCTACCATTGCCAGCAGCGGCGACGGACCTCAATTCATGGTCGACTTCGCATGCAAGCTCGATCGGAAACCCAAGCACGTCTTCTCACGGACGCTGGATCACGTGTCGTGGCAGAACTCTTTCTTGTTGAAGGTTCCTGTTTCCGAGGAGGTGCCACAGCTTACGGCAGAAGGGATGAACCTAGTTGTTAACGACGGTCCCGGCCTTGGCGCCACCCTGGCACAACTAGGCTTGGTGGATGAGTATCACTTCCTGGTACAGCCAATCGTTGCCGGATGCCCCAAAATTATCGGGGGAGTTCGTGAACGACTGAATCTGAAGCTGAGCGGGACCAAATCCTACGGCTCCGGCGTCGTGGTGCTCCGCTACACGCCCGTTCGTTAACTGCTTGGCTGATCACCGAGGCTTTTGCGCTGCATGTATGGCTAACGGGGAACATTAGTTCAACAAGACAGCGGCAGTCTATGACTTTATTTTCTTCGAACAGTATATGCTGAAATGTGCTACAATTGCAGGTGAGCGTCCACGTGATGCCTACTTAATCAAAATGCAGGAGTGTTACAGACCATGATCATCCAGTTCATTCGTCTACGGTAATGTGAGGTACAGATCAACGTAATCCCGCATTTTTTGAAAATGCTTGGGGTTTATTTGACTGTGCCTTTTTTCATTCACCGAAATACGAATGAATGGGGTGCTTTTTTGATGTCTACAGCTATCTCCCAGTATGTGGGGATTTTTCGTTGTCCAATTTGCCAAGGCGCTATGCGCAACGTACCTGCAACCAGCTTGGTATGCAACAATCATCATTGCTTTGATTTATCCAAGCACGGCTATGTTCACTTGGCTACGCGAACATACAAAACAAAGTATGACAAGCAAATGTTTGCAGCGAGAAGGGCGATAGGGGAGCAAGGTTTTTTTGATCCATTGTATGACGTGTTGAGTGAAGTCATCCTGCATACGCCAGAACCCGAGGAAAGCCAGATGTACGTACTGGATGCAGGATGTGGCGAAGGCTATCATCTGACGCAGGTCCGGCAGAGAATAAAGCAATCAAGCGAAGTCCCCTTTATCGGAGTGGGCGTCGATCTAGCCAAAGAGGGGGTTATACTCGCGGCGAAGAGCGATCCAGAAGTAGTTTGGTGCGTTGGTGATTTGACGAAGGCGCCGTTTGCCGACAGACAGTTTCATTACATTTTTAATCTATTATCTCCATCCAATTCGGATGAGTTTCATAGACTTTTGGCTGATGAGGGACGGATGATCAAAGTCATTCCCGAGGCCAACTATTTGCGAGAGCTACGAGAAGTCTTGTATCAAGAGACACCCAAAACACAATATGCGAATCATCGTACGATCGACCACTTCAAAGCCAGCTTCCAGCTAATCGGCAAGGAACGGGTTCAGTATCAGTTCCGACTGGATGAAGGGAGTCTTTCTTCCCTGCTCGAGATGACTCCGTTGGCATGGGGGGCGACACCTGAGCAGTTGGATCGGGTGTCTGACTTGGCAGGAGTGGACATGACGATAGACTTGGTTGTGTTGATCGGCAGCAAATAAAGCAGCGACTGTCTTGAGCGGGAAAATCCGTTCTGGACGGTCGCTTTCATATTTTTACATGGTCTTTGTTGACAGCGTTCTTTATTTTTTTGAAACTAAGTATGAATACTCGGAAAAGTCTCGGAGGGATAGTATGGGGGCTGATCAGGATAAGGCTTCCTTTTTGCGTGTAAAACCTTTTCTAGCGGATATCCAAAAGCATTGCTTGTTCCTCACGAAAAACGACTGGGATGCGGAGGATCTCCTCCAAGAAACATTGACGAAGGTGTATCGCTCCTTGCAGAGGGCTCCAGACAGGGAACTAACCAAGGCATTTTTGAGGCAAATTGCTACGAATGCTTGGATCGATCAATGCAGGAAGGTGAAGGCAAATGAGCATCCCGCCCTGTTTGATGAAGCGATCTATCTGCACCAGTCCAGTGTATCCGATGCGTTTGTGCAAAGAGAGGTGTTCGAGCAACTCGCTGATCGTCTAAATGCCAAACAGATGGTGCTGATTCTCATGATGGACATTTTTTCGTTTACGGCGCAGGAAACGGCCACATTACTGCATACGACCGTAGGGGCAGTGAAGGAAGGGGTGAAGAGGGCACGTCAGCGATTGTTCGTGTTGGCAGAGCAATCCAGACAGGATGAAAGCCTGTCCAACAAAAAGAAAATCGACAAAGCTGGACATCGTGATTCGTCCGGATTTGTATCAAAAGAAGGGTTTGAGCAATTTTTGGCTGCCTTTCGTGCGGGGGATGCCTATGCGATTTGTCAAACGTACCTGCGCCTCGCTGAACAGGGCGTGAGCGTGGAAAAGGTTTCGATAGCAGGCGATCGCCTTTTCTTTGCTGTTCGTGACCCGGATGGACATTTGCTGCATTTTTTTCAGAAATGGTAGAGCTACCCGTTTCTTTTTGTTTTTTTCTTTCGTTCATGAGGGTGAAAGTACATATTTGAAATAAAGGAGCGAACACAAATGAGTATCCATGTGCGTAATTTTGCGGTTGTACAGCTGCCTGTCAAAAACTTGGAGGTATCTATAAAGTGGTACCGCGATGTGCTTGGCATTCCGTTTACTTTCGAATTTTCACCTGGAGACAATGAGGCTTGGTTGAATGTAGGCGGAGTAGGTCTCGGGCTTATTCGTTGCCCAGAAGTTCCGCGTTTGGACTTTACCGATATGACCGGACAAGCCCAGCCGATCATCTCCTTGCAGGTAGACCGAATCCATGAGGTTTATGAGGAGTTGAAAAGCAAAGGAATCGAAGTAGGGGAAATGACGTATAAGCGAGGCGGAGGCTTCAGCTTTAGATTTCGTGATCCAGATGGGCACTTGAACCACTTGTGGGGTGGATGGCCATCTGCTGAAGATGAAGAGAGAAACGCATAGAGTTCTTCTATAGCTCAAGATGCCACCTGTGAGAGTTTATGCAGGTGGTTATTCTTATCAACGGGGCCGCGGTGGGGAGAAGAATATTTCCAGTCTGCGCTCCGGGCTACGTCCTGCTAGGAAGTGTAGACTGTCCGCTCCGCAGCGATTCGCGGGGAAACGCAAAAGTGGTAGCCGCTTCGGCGCGAGGGCACGTTGCGTTTCTTTTGCCCGCAAATCCCCGCGAAGCTGGGGTGGACTTCGAAAGTCGCTAGGACTGGAAATATTCTTCTCTGGCGTGGCTGCTCAATGATTCTCAATTTTTAAAAGCCACTTGAAACTACATCCGCTCGTAAGGAAACAGGAGAAATAAGCGAAGATCTTTGGGGCACCTACCGAGGCGCAATGGAAAAAGTGAAACACGCTTTTAAGCGTCCACCTCTGAGAAGCATCCCTGAACCTCTACTTTGGACGCGGTTTCGCTTTTTCCATGGAGCCGTACAGTCAATCCCCCTAGCTGGTGACCCAAGAAGCTGGAGCGTTTTCTCCTGTTTCCTCCCACCACAGCAGCTAGAGAGAGAATATTACCAAGTGGCCGCAGTGGGGAGAAATACACGCCTGAAAGCGTCCACCTCTGGTACAAACCTATAAAAAGAAGAAAACTCAAGGGAGGCGAGTCACCTATGAAAGATGTGTTAATGAAGAGATTAAAGACTTTCCTTCATCGGGAGGATAATCGCACACTAGTAGGCATTCCTGCGAGCCAGGAGGAAATTGCTGAGGCACAGCAGCAGCTGAATGTAAACTTTCATGAAGACTATGTGCATTTTATCCGGACGTTTGGGGGAGCATTTGCAGGTCTTGCGGTATATGCATTCTCTAATGGCTCTAGTCTCGGAAATGAAACGGTTGTCGATTTGACGCTGGGGTTTCGAGAGCAATTCATGGAACCTCCCTTTGCAGAGGTTTTACAAACCAGTTATGTCATTTCTATGGATGGGTCAGGCGATCCGATTCTCATTAATCCGGCAGGAAAGGTTTTCATCTGTTATCACGATACCGGGGAGATCAAGTTATTAGCGGATTCATTCGAGGTCCTGATCGAGGAAAATTTTTATGAATGGTGATCACCATTTATGAGGAACGGCGGACAGGAGCCATGGCGGAGACAGTTAAGCATGATCATGCATCACTTGAGAAGTGTTTGGAGGTCATCCGGAAGATGGACGGCTTCCTATGCAGCCAGATCAGTATTCAACATATGGATAAGATGATCATGATCGGCGGCGGCAGTCACCAGTTCATCGTTACTGTTGAGACAAACACGGCGAATCATAACCTTCTTAGTTTACAGGAGGAAGAAGAGGATTTGGTTGAGCTTACCGTAGGAGGCCAAGCTTGTGAATTTTCTCAGCATTACATCGTAAGCATTGAACTAGTTGAATCTGCACTCCTGCAATTATTGACAGATACAATCACAGAACTGCGCTGGGAGATTATCGAAAAATAGACGATGCTGTGAAACCAAACAATAAAAAATGAAAGCCACCATTATGCTTACTGAAAAGTCAACATATACAGTGAACTCAAAAATGGCCGTCCCGCAAAGGATGGCCTTAAAACTTGTTATCAACATTGCTTCATTTTATTCAGTAATCGCGTGCTGCGTCGAACCAGCGTTGAGCCATCTCCTCCGTAATAGGCTGGCCGATTAGGTGGTCAGACTGGCTTAGTTGCCATACAGCTTCACCCAGGTCTTCTCGTTCACTGGTTTCGATACCTTTGAGGGTGTTGAAACGCACGGTGAAGGCGGTAATGGCTGCCTCCGCATCAGCAAGGCTGCGGGCTTGGGCCAAAGCCGCTTGTGCAATTTCATAGGCTTCATTAGCCAGCTTGGCCAGACGTTTAGGCCAGGACGAAAATGGGCGGCCAAACTCGGTTGTCCACCACTCAGGCTTCCGTAATTGGCTCACTGAAGCGTAGCCGGTCCATGGGCGGGTGTTAGCTCGCGCTTTCATTTGCTGCCTCAGTCGCTTGCCCGTAATCTCCGCCACGTTAAAGGCGATAATTCTGTCAAGCAACGGCCACGCATTTAATGGGGGCAAGTCACCCAGATCAGGCATGAAGCGCAGCTCCAAATTCGTTAACTGGGTCTGACGAGTTAGCAACTCCAAATCGCAGAAATTCCCCCACAAACTCAGTGATGAAAGATTCTGGAATCTACTTAGGCACTCCAGCGAGATAGGCTGCGCCAGCGGTTCGTTTCGAAGCGTCAGGCTCGTGACCTGGTGCAGCTCGCCCAGATCGGGTAGCAAGAAGGGATCATTATTCTTGCGGCGGCTGGTGCGCGGCTTCAGTGTCAGAGAGTATGGCATGTCGCCAGTGACAGAGAAACGCGATAGATCGCCAGCTACACTTAGACGGAAATATTCAGAGATCTGGCGTTTCGGGAGCTTCAGATGCAAACGGCTATCAAACTGGTCCAGTTCGATATGCAAGCCGTGCAATTTGGACTGGCTCGCGTCGACGTCTATGTCTTTAGGTAGGATCGGAACCCATGCCATTTCTTCAATGGGGCGTTCTTTGGCCCAGTCGAAGAAGCCCGCGTCGCTACCTGTGTAGTACAGAACTCGCGGCCATGGCGAGCCAGCTGGTGTGGCAAAGGAATCGAATACGTTCCAATTGATGGGCGTATAGGAATCGACGTGCAGGTCTGTTTTATTGCCCAATTGTGACGGTCCAATGGAGAGGCTGCCTACGCCGGGCTTGCGAACAAGTGTATGGCTGTGAGGGCCAGTCAGGTCGATGGGATAACGACCCTCTTCTCTTATAGAACCAGCAGGAGAACGAACTTGCTTATGATTTGGCATTTCCTTCATCCTTCCTTCTTAACTCCTGTCTTCTGTGCTATGTATCAATCCATCTCAATACCTTGGAGCTTAATAAAAATATAGCATAGAAAGCCAAGACGAGCTTGTAGTTGCTGTAGTGGAGAGAAGAATATTTCCAGTCTACGCTCCGGGCTACGTCCTGCTAGGAAGTATAGACTGTCCGCTCCACAGCGATTTGCGGGGAAATGCAAAAGTGGTAGCCGCTTCGTCGCGTGGGCACGTTGCATTTCTTTTGCCCGCAAATCACTGCGAAGCTGGGTTGGACTTCGAAAGTCGCTAGGACTGGAAATATTCTTCTCTGACTTGACTGTTCAATGAATCTCAAGCTTTAAAAGCCACTTGAAAACCCATCAGCTCGCAAGGAAACAGGAGAAAAAAGCGAAGATCTTTGGGGCATCTACCGAGGCGCAATGGAAAAAGCGAAACACGCTTTAAGCGTCCACCTCTGAGAAGCACCCCTGAACCTCTACTTTGGACGCGGTTTCGCTTTTTCCATGGAGCCGTTCAGTGAATCCCCCTAGCAGGTGACCCAAGAAGCTGGAGCGTTTTCTCCTGTTTCCTCCCACCACAGCAGCTGGAATAACGAATCTCAAAAAAAGACTTTAAGTATCAAATTGATACGATTCAATCTCATTTTGATACAATTACCATCAAAACAATAAGCCACCCATGCCTCAACCGTTGGCGCGATTCTTGCAATATCAAGTAGGATGAAACCACCCGAGGAGGCCACCATCGATGGATAAACGACCACCAATCTACGTTGTGAAAAATAAGAGAAAAAATAGCGAGAGTTCTCGCATTCCTACCTATTTGACTGAAAAAGAAGCCCATTTTGCCAAAGCTTTTCACCAATCTCTCGCAAACTACGAGCCAACTCCCCTCGTTACATTGCCTGCGTTAGCGCGTGAGCTGGGAGTAGGACAAGTCCTTGTAAAAGATGAGTCCAAACGATTTGGTCTCAATGCCTTCAAGGTTTTGGGAGCTTCTTACGCGATGGCTCGTTTCTTGTGCGAGAAGCTGGGGAGATCGACAGAAGAGATGACCTTTGAAGCGCTGTCCTCCCAAGACATGAGAGAGCGAATCGGAGAAGTCACTTTCGTCACTGCGACAGATGGCAATCACGGACGGGCTGTTGCATGGGCTGCCAAGGCACTCGGACAGCATGCCGTTGTTTATTTGCCCAAAGGCTCCGCCCAGCAACGGGTAGATGCGATACGCGAGGCGGGCGCACAAGCTCACGTCATCAATGGAAACTACGATGAAGCCGTGCGTCTCTCAGAACAAATGGCGAAGGAACGTGGTTGGCAAGTGATTCAAGATACGGCATGGGAAGGCTACACGACCATTCCCACGTGGATCATGCAAGGCTATACAACGATGGCGGCAGAGGTAATGGAACAAATCTTAGCCCTCACCGATTCCAAACAGCCGACGCATCTATTCTTGCAGGCAGGTGTCGGTTCCATGGCTGCCGCAGTCTTGGGACATTTCGTAGCAGCGTCATCAAACAAAGACCTAACAACCGTGATCATCGAGCCACATAGCGCCAATTGCATGGTCCTTTCAGCAGAAGAGAACGACGGACAACCACATGCAGCTACTGGCGAACTCGAAACCATCATGGCAGGTCTAGCATGTGGAGAACCGAATCCGATGGCATGGGAGATCTTGCGGGAGCATGCAGACTTCTTCGTCAGCTGTGCCGATCACGTGGCGGCAAACGGCATGCGTATACTTGCGGCACCGACTGGAAGCGACTCTTCCATTGTGAGCGGGGAAAGTGGAGCAGTCGGCGTAGGGCTACTCGCTACCTTGATGAGCAAGCCAATGTATCATCAACAGCGTGAGCAGCTTGGCTTGAATGAAAAATCAATTGTCTTGTGCTTTAGTACGGAAGGTGACACGGATCGGGATATCTACAAACGCATCATCTGGGAAGGCGCATGCCGAGAAGAGGAGGATATGGAAAAATGAACGTGACGATCAATCGAGACGAACTGATTTCATTGGTGCAGGATTTGATTCGGATTGATTCGGTGAACCCGTACCTTGATGAGGATGGGCCGGGCGAGAAAGCGATCGCCACTTTTATTCGAGAGCGTCTGGAGGCGGCTGGACTGGAGGTCCATGTCACGCCTATTAACGACACAGCGGTCAATGTCGTCGGGATCCTACGGGGAACAGGCGGCGGCAAATCCTTGATGCTAAATGGGCATATGGATACGGTAAGCGCCAAACGCATGGAAATTCCGCCGTTTGAGCCAGCCCTTGTGGACAACAAAATTTACGGCAGAGGCAGTCAGGACATGAAGGGAAGTCTGGGGGCCATGATCGCCGCAGTAGAGGCAATCGCACAAGCAAAAGTTCCGCTGGCAGGAGATGTCATTTTGACTTTTGTCGCAGACGAGGAATATAAAAGCATCGGGACGGAGGAGCTGGTAAAGGCGTACAAAGCAGATGCGGCGATATGCTGTGAGCCTTCTGATCTGGCGATTGGTGTCGTTCACAGAGGATTTGCCTGGGTCAAATGCGAAGTGCTGGGCAAGGCAGCTCACGGAAGTCGTCCAGCAGAAGGGATTGATGCAATCGTTCGGGCGGGCAGGGTCCTGCAAGAGCTGGAGCATCTCTCGGACAGATTGGCTCAAGGCACGGTTCATCCGATTCTCGGTGCGGCTTCTGTCCATGCATCACTCATTCAGGGTGGAACGGAGCTATCCACCTATCCAGATTATTGCCGTATCGACTGGGAGAGAAGGACGTTGCCGGGCGAGACAGAGGCAGACGTGACCAATGAAATGGAAGCATTACTGCAAAAGCTGCGTACTGAAGATGAGACGTTTCGAGCAAGCGCCGAGTTGTCATTTTTGCGAGAGCCGTTTGAAGTCGGGCTGGATGAACCTGTTTATGTAGCCCTTCAGGCTGCGTGTAAGAGCGTGATGGGAAAAACGCCAGAGGTATGCGGATTTTCGGGATGGACGGATGCGGCATTATTGCAGGAAGCGGGAATTCCTACTGTCTTGTTTGGACCAGTGGGAGCGGGGCTGCATGCGGCAGTCGAATATGTAGAGGTGGATAGCTTGGTAGACATGAGTGCCATCTTGGTGGAGACGATTTGCGATTTTTGCCAGTAAAAAACGGTATAAGGGCAGGCTTCTCCTGTGATGCGCTATAATGTAGGCAAGAGATTGACGGGAGGGGAAGCCAGATGCCCTTGCGAGATATTCAAGAAAGTGTGCAACAGATTGCTTCGGCTGTTGCATCCGTTCTGCGCGTAGAGGTAGAGATTGCGGACAGTCAGTTTTTTCGGATCGCAGGGACGGGGAAGAATGAGGCTGGCGTTTTGCGGACGATGGCAGGAGAGGACCATATATACCGGGAGTCTTTGCTCGCCGGGCATCCTGTTGTGATCATGCATCCGGGGCAGGATGAGCGGTGTCGTCCCTGTATGCATTATGGAAATTGCACGGAGACGGGAGAGATTTGTTGCCCGATACAATTAGACAATGAAAATATAGGTGTGATCGGCCTGCTCGCTTTCGATGAGGAGCAGCGTGAGCGGTTGTTTGCGGATGTGGATGCGATATTGACATATTTGCAAAAAATGGCCGAGCTGATCGCTATTAAGCTAAAAGAGCACTACTTGTACGTCGAGCAGTTGCATACGGTAGAAAAGCTGCGTGTCGTCATGGATGAAATGGACAAGGCCGTGTTTCTCGTCGATCAAGACAATCGGATCATTCAGGCGAACCAGCGTGCCCGTCAGTATTTGCAGCTCGATCACGACGACAGTCAAACGGCAGAATGGATAGATGCCATTCGCCGCGCAGATGCTGCGCAGTCTGCGCCAAAGCAGGTCGTTTTGTCCATCGGGCAGGAAGACAAGACATTTTTGTTTGCCATCAAACCCATTCTACTAGCAGGAACGGTCAAAGAATGGGTGATTACGCTTGATGATGTACAAGAAGTCGTGCAAATCGCAAGGCAAGTGAGTGGATACTCGGAGCCCGACCCTTTTCGGATGATCGGTGGAAACAGTCCAGCGATTGTACAGGCAAAGGAAGTGGCAAGACGTGTGGCAGCCAGTGATTCGACTGTCTTGCTTCAAGGTGAAAGTGGTACTGGCAAGGAGCTCTTTGCCAAAGCCATTCATCAGGCAAGCCCGCGCCGTGACGCGCCGTTCCTCTCGATTAATTGCGCCGCAATCCCTGAGCATTTGATGGAGAGCGAGTTGTTCGGCTACGAGGAAGGCTCATTCACAGGAGCGCGAAAAGGTGGAAAGCCAGGCTTGTTTGAGGTCGCAGGAAAAGGCACACTGTTTCTCGATGAAATCGGGGATATGCCTATGCATTTACAGAGCAAGCTGCTGCGCGTGTTGCAAGAAAAGGAACTGTTCCGAATCGGAGGTAACGGCAAGCCCATACGCTTAGCGGCAAGGATCATTGCAGCGACCCATCTGGATTTGCAGGAGCGGGTAGACGCGGGGTTGTTCCGGTTGGACCTCTACTATCGATTGCATGTGATTCCCATCCACTTGCCATCGCTGCGAGAACGTAGAGAGGATATACTGCCTTTGGCGAACGATATCCTTTTGGCGCATGCGAATCGGGTGGGAAAGAAGTTGCACGGCTTTTCCCAAGAGACGCAAAACGTCCTGTTTCATCACGACTGGAGAGGAAATGTCCGAGAGCTGGAAAATGTAATCGAGTACGCGGTCAATATGGAAGCAGCCTCTTGGGTTCAGCCTGCGAGCTTGCCCATTCGGACTGGAATGCTGCGAGAATCTTCCCCACATTCCGTAAAAGAAAGTCAGGGGCCATTCGACTGGCAAAAGCAAGGACTTATGCTGAAAGAACTGGAACGAGCAGCTATCGATACCGTGATGCAACAAATCCGGGATAGAAACGGACGAAAAGAAGAAGCAGCTGCGCTATTAGGCATAAGCCGGGCAACGCTGTTTCGGAAACTGCGCGAGTACGGTATCACCTGATTTGACTTCTGGCTGATTTTTTGGGATTGGGCGGATAATGTGGTATGATGGTTTCGATACTGGAAGAGAGAATGGTAAATGGAAGGAGTGCCAAAAGAAAATGAGAGAAGTATTGGGATGGATTCGATCGATAACCTTTGCTGTCGTTTTCGCTCTTGTCCTCGGAATCTTTGTATTTCAACCGTTCAAGGTTGATGGGCATTCCATGGACCCTACCTTACAAGACGAACAGCGCATATATGTGTCTAAACTATCACACACGTTTTCTTATTTGCCAGATTACGGCGATATTGTCGTGATCGACAGTCGGGTAGAGCGTGACCGTACTTTGATGGACGATATCGTGGGGCATCCTTTGGTGTCGCTGGTCACAGGTCAAGGCGATGATCACACGATGTATGTGAAGCGGGTCATTGGAAGACCAGGTGACGTACTAGAGTTCAAAGACAACAAGGTGTATCGAAACAGCGAGGCATTGAACGAACCATACATCAAAGAAACGATGGAATATGTAGCGGACGGAAAGATTACGGTTCCAGCCGATCATGTTTTTGTCATGGGAGATAACCGGAATCACAGCACAGATTCTCGCGATATTGGCTTTATTCCGCTGGATCATGTGATGGGAACCATGATCGAAAATCCTCTCAAGAAGTAAGAATGTGAGTGAGAAAAGGTTGTCCATTTATGGGCAACCTTTGTTTCATAGAGAAAGATGTCCCACTTTTCTGATTGCTCTAAAAGGAGGACGGCTTATGCCCAGTATTTTGATAGCGGATCGGGACCAGAACGAACGAATCGGAATCGGATGGCTCGTCAATAGTTATGCCATTCCGTATGACAAGGTGCATAGTGCTGGGACCATGGAAGACGTTTTCGAAATGATGGAAGCGCATACACCGGAAGTGATCTGTATTGAACTGGACATGATCGGGCGTGGGCAGTGGGACCGGCTGAAGCTTCTGGTGGATCAGTATCGTCCGACCGTTGTGGTGACCACCTCAGAGGCGACGTTTGAGCGGGCGATGCAGGGAATTGGACTTTTTGCACGCGATTTATGGTTGAAGCCACAGACACCGGAATACATCAGGAGAATCCTGACGAGATGCTGCCAGGAGCGCTTGGATCGGAAGCGAATGAGCGAAGAGAAGGGAACGGGATCGGACAATGCTAGGGATGTCTCGTATCTTGACCTGTTTTTCCCCGGGCATGCACAAGCCAGGTCTTATTCGCTCATGCTGGCTCAATTGGAGGATCCGAAGCGGCATCCCGAGCTGCTGCGCTTTTTTGAAGAATATCCGTTTCGCGACAAACTGGACCTTTTGCCGCTAGGGGAGGCCATTGTGGGGGTATTTCCAACGGATGCGGTGCTCTCGCCTTCTACTCTCCACCAAATGGGCAAGCGTTTGCTGATGGACTGGGAAGCAAACAATGATGCGCCGCTCTTTTTGGTCATGTATGACGCAAGCAACCATGAGCAGAGCTTGAACGAAACGTATGCGGAAGCGAGCCAAGCCCTGCAAGTCCGCTTTTTCAAAGGATATCGGCAAGTGACGGTCGTGGATAATCGTGTGAATTGGACCATGATTGACCCATTTTTGACGCCCGCCGAACAGCGCACGTGGGTTGAAATGCTGGATGAAGGCAATCGGGAAGAGTTGAAGCAGTGGCTGTACACACACTTCTTTTACAAGGAAGAGCCTTTTCCGGAGCCGGGACTGTTGCGTATTCGGCTGACGAGTATTTTGGCACAAGTCAGGCGATACATGATATCACGTGGTCTTGACTCCGCACCTTTGGAAGAGGAGTATCACCGGGTTTTTGAAACGATTCTTTACTCGCCGATCTTGTATCGGATCGTCGTGGAACTGCTACTGTTCATTAATCAGCTTCTTGATGCCGCCCATCATTCCGTCGACGAGTCCCGTGCAGATGTCGTGGAACAGGCGATTCGCTATATAGAAGGACGTTACACCGATCCTGCACTGCGTCTCGAGGAGGTTGCACGCTATATCGACCGCAGCCCTTCCTATTTCAGCACGCTGCTCGCGCAAAAGCAAGGAAGCTCTTTTCGTCAGATACTTACTTCGTTGCGGGTAAAAGAAGCGCGCCGATTGCTTCTCGAAACATCCTTGTCTGTCCAAGAGGTGGCAGAGCGATGTGGATTCATTAACGCCAATTATTTCAGTAAAATTTTTAAGGAAAAGACAGGGACAACTCCACGTTTGTTACGAAATCAGAAAAAAAGATAGAAATCGAAAGAAAAGACAGATTTTTTCGTCAAACCATGAATGCGGTTGCAAATGAATCGAAAATAGAGGCACCAAATCGAAAGCGCGGTGCCTTTTTTGTCTTTCCATGCTTTTTTACAATGGAGCTAAGAAATATATCCTTTTAGAAAAGCAGGTGGAAATGATGACGACGACACAATCCGTTGAGCAAATGATCCAAGCCTTTTCAGGTACCCAATTACATACAAAGGGATGGGTGCAGGAAGCGGCGTTACGTATGCTCTTGAACAACCTCAATCCTGATGTAGCGGAGCGTACAGAGGATCTGGTCGTGTACGGCGGAATTGGCAAGGCGGCACGGAACTGGGAATGCTTCGATGCGATTGTCAAAACATTGCAAACGTTAGAGAGCGATGAAACACTCCTCATCCAGTCAGGGAAGCCGGTTGCTGTATTCAAATCGCATACAGATGCGCCGCGTGTGCTGCTGGCAAACTCGAATCTGGTGCCTGCCTGGGCGAATTGGGAGCATTTCCACGAGCTGGACAAAAAGGGTTTGATGATGTACGGACAAATGACAGCGGGAAGCTGGATTTACATTGGCAGCCAGGGCATTGTGCAAGGAACGTACGAGACGTTTGCAGAACTGGCACGCCAGCATTTTGAAGGCACGCTGGCCGGAACGATTACCGTAACAGCAGGCTTGGGCGGCATGGGTGGTGCGCAACCGTTGGCCGTATCGCTCAATGGTGGCGTCAGCATCAATATCGAGGTTGACCCGACCCGTATCCAACGCAGACTGGACACGAAATACTTGGACGTGATGACAGAGAGTCTGGACGAAGCGATCCGTTTGGCGGAAGAAGCGAAGCGCGACAAAAAAGGCATTTCCATCGGGCTGTTAGGCAATGCACCCGAAGTGCTAAATGCCATGCTGGCTCGCGACTTTATCCCGGACGTGCTGACGGACCAGACCTCCTCGCATGATCCACTAAACGGCTACATTCCTATCGGCATGTCACTGGAGGAAGCAGCCGAACTCCGGACCCGCGATTCGAAAGCGTACGAATCTCGCGCAAAAGCAAGCATCGCTGAACACGTTCGTGCCATGCTCGCCATGCAGGAAAAAGGAGCAGTCACTTTCGACTATGGCAATAACATCAGGCAGGTGGCAAAAAACGAAGGTGTGGAGGATGCATTCCGTTTCCCTGGCTTTGTGCCAGCCTATATCCGTCCGCAATTTTGCGAGGGCAAGGGGCCATTCCGTTGGGTAGCACTGTCCGGTGACCCTGAGGATATTTACAAGACAGACGAAGTCATTCTTCGCGAGTTTTCCTACAACACGCATCTGTGCAACTGGATTCGCATGGCGCAGGAGCGCATTCAGTTCCAGGGACTGCCTTCCCGCATTTGCTGGTTAGGCTATGGCGAGCGTGCGCGTTTTGGTCAAATCATTAATGAAATGGTGGCGCGCGGTGAGTTATCGGCCCCTATCGTCATTGGACGTGACCATCTGGACTCCGGTTCTGTCGCTTCACCAAACCGTGAGACAGAAGCGATGAAGGATGGCAGCGATGCGGTTGCAGACTGGCCGATTCTCAATGCCATGATCAATGCGGTAGGCGGAGCGAGCTGGGTATCTGTGCACCACGGAGGCGGCGTTGGCATGGGCTACTCTCTCCACGCCGGAATGGTCATCGTGGCTGACGGAACACCAGAAGCAGCACGTCGTCTGGAGCGCGTCCTCACGACAGATCCAGGCATGGGCATCGTTCGACATGTCGATGCAGGGTACGATCTCGCGATTCAAACAGCCAAGGAAAAAGGCGTCCACATTCCGATGATAAAGGAGTAAAAGCCATGACTAAACCTGTATGGATTCGCCACGCCAGTCAGCTTGCCACGCTGGCTGGCGGCTCCTCTTCCCCTGTAGTAGGAGCGCAAATGAACGAGTTGTCGATCATCGAGGACGGAAGCATCTGGCTGGAAGGCGGCGTTATCCAGCGAGTGGGAACAGATGAAGAGCTGGCACTTCACTATCGAGACCGTGCTAATGAGGCGCAAATCATCGATGCTTCGGGCAAACTGGTCGCACCAGGGCTGATCGATCCGCATACCCATCTGGTGCACGCGGGCAGTCGGCAAAACGAGTTTAACATGCGGCTAAACGGTGCGACCTATATGGAGATTATGAACAATGGTGGCGGAATTCACTCGACCACCGCAGCGACGCGTGCAGCGACCCATGAAGAGCTATTTGCCCAGAGCAAGCAGCGTCTCGACCAGTTTTTGCTGCACGGGGTCACAACCGTCGAGGCGAAAAGCGGCTACGGCCTGACATTGGAAGATGAGCTGAAGCAGCTAGAGGTCGCCAAGCAGTTGCATGAGGATCATCCCATCGATATCGTCAGTACCTTCATGGGTGCACATGCGGTGCCGCGCGAATACAAGGAAAATCCGGATGCATTTGTAGATGTGGTTATCGAGGAAATGATCCCGGAGGTCGCTCGTCGCAAGCTGGCTGTTTTTAACGATGTATTTTGCGAAAGAGGTGTGTTCACCCCTGAGCAGTCCCGACGCATTCTCGAAGCAGGGGTCCGTCATGGGTTGCTGCCGAAGATTCATGCGGACGAAATCGAACCGTATGAAGGGGCAGAGCTGGCAGCTTCAGTTGGAGCGGTATCAGCGGATCACTTGCTGCGCGCCTCTGACAAGGGGATTGAACAGATGGCAGAAGCGGGTGTCATCGCTGTGTTACTGCCCGGTACGGCGTTTTTCCTGATGGCAGAGTCAGCAAATGGCAGGAAAATGATTGATCGTGGCGTGGCTGTCGCGATTTCGACGGATTGCAATCCGGGCTCGTCTCCAACCGTTTCGCTCCCACTCATCATGAATCTGGGGTGCCTGAAAATGGGGATGACGCCAGCCGAGGTGCTGACGGCAGCTACCATCAATGCTGCTCACGCAATCCGCTGCGCGCATGAAGTCGGCAGCCTTGAGGTCGGGAAAAAAGCAGACGTCACGATTTTTGACGTCCCTGATTTCATGACCTTGCAATATCGTTACGGAATCAACCACGTAAACACGGTAATCAAAAACGGAATGATTGTCGTTGCTGGGGGCAGACTGGCGTAATACAAAAGAGAGCAAAGAAAAACGGATAGAAGTGGGGGAGACCGGCTTGTCTTTGAAATGGGGGGACATGTATGGGCAATATTTCGAACAGCAATCTTGCACCTCATCCTGGTCAGCAAGCCGTATCAACCACACCTGCTTGGAAGTTTTTTGTTTTTAGCCTCATTGGTATTTTCGTCTTTTTTATCCCTGTTACGATTCAAGACACGAGCTCGATTATGCTAGATCATATCGTGACATGGGTTCGGCAAATCATGCCGGGTGCGATACCGATATATGCTTTGCTTGTGATTGTGCTGGGGGCCATTTATCCGTTTGTGACGGGTAGTTGGAAGCAGAGCAAAGTAAACCTCGTTTTTTCTGCGCTAAAAGTACTGGGTGTGCCTATCGCTCTGTTGATCTATTTTCAGGCGGGTCCTGTATGGTTGCTGGACAAGAATATGGGTCCGTTTCTCTTCGAAAAGCTGGTGATTCCAGTAGGCATGGTGGTCCCAATCGGTTCCGTGTTCTTGGCGTTGCTAGTCGGTTACGGCTTATTGGAATTTATCGGCGTATTGGTGCAGCCGATTATGCGCCCAATTTGGAAAACACCAGGCCGCTCAGCGGTAGATGCGGTGGCGTCTTTTGTGGGAAGCTATTCGATCGGTCTTTTGATCACGAACCGGGTATTCAAAGAAGGTAAATATACGATCAAGGAAGCAGCTATTATCGCAACAGGCTTTTCCACCGTATCTGCGACATTTATGATCGTCATCGCGAAAACATTGGATTTGATGAATTACTGGAATCTTTATTTTTGGGTCTCGCTTGTGGTGACGTTTCTCGTAACGGCAGTGACGGTGCGGATTTGGCCGCTGTCCAACATGAGCGATACGTATTACCAAGACAATGGCGATCCTGAGAAAGTGATCAAGGAAAAACGGTTGCATCAGGCGTGGACGGAAGCAATGGAAGCGGCGGGAAAAGCGCTGCCACTTACGCGAAACATTTGGGAGAACTTACGGGATGGTTTCATTATGACCATGAGTATTCTTCCTTCCATCATGTCGGTCGGTTTGCTCGGGTTGGTGCTGGCCGAATTTACCCCTTTGTTTGACTGGCTTGGCTACTTGTTTTATCCGATTACATGGCTCTTGCAAATTCCAGAGCCGATGCTGGCTGCAAAAGCGTCAGCGATCGAAATTGCCGAAATGTTTTTGCCCGCGCTTCTAGTGGTAAAAGCGCCTCTGGTCACCAAGTTTGTCATTGCAGTTGTTTCGGTTTCTTCCATCCTGTTCTTTTCCGCGACGATTCCTTGTATTTTGTCTACCGAGATTCCGATTAGTATTCCAAAGCTTCTAGTGATTTGGGTAGAACGTACGATCTTAACGCTGCTGCTTGTTACCCCGCTAGCTTTCCTGCTTCTACCATAATCATGAAAAGCGAATGGACAAATATGGTATGATGAGGGCAGGTTCGAACAAGCAGAGGAAAGAGGGGGTAATCATGTCAGGATTCGGAATATTCCGTGACGTGGTCACGTCAGAGCAGCATCTGCGCGAAATGGTCGGAGAGCCAAGTCGTCTCGTACAGAACAAGGCGATAACCCAACTGGATGACCATAGCCGCAATTATATTGCCCAATCGCCATTTCTCATCATTGCCACAGCAGACAAAGATGGCCATTGCGATGCTTCGCCACGTGGAGATGCGCCTGGCTTTGTGCATGTCATCGATGATCACCATCTCGTCATCCCTGAGCGCCCAGGAAACAAGCGGATGGACTCCATCACGAACATTTTGGTCAACCCGCATATTGGGCTTATCTTTTTGATTCCTACGCTGGAAGAGACGTTCCGCGTGAACGGCAAGGCTTGCATTATCCGCGATGAAGAAATACTGGCAAAGATGGCGGTAAACGGGAAGGTGCCTACGCTTGGGATCGGCGTAAAGGTAGAGGAGTGCTTCGTCCACTGTGCGAAGGCATTTATGCGTTCTGGTCTATGGAAGCCGGAGTCATGGCCGGCAGAGGGGACGACTCCCAATGTCGCTCAAATGCTGGCGGATCATGTGAAGCTTCCGGGTGTGACGGCAAAAGAAGTGGCAGAGGGCTTGCAAGACAGCTATACGAATCGATTGTACTAAGCATAGGAAAAACGGCAGTTCTCCCAATTCGTTGTGGAGCCTGCCGTTTTCGGTTTATTCAGGGATAGGATCGTCTACCAACCACCCAGTATTGGAGCTGCCACAGTAATAGCATTCGACAGTATATGAGGGCATGTTCGAATAACGTATATGTTCCGGGATTAAGAAGGACGGGTCGACGGTTCCGGTTCCCCCTGTTGGGGTTCCTTTTGTAATGCCCCGGAAAATCACCTTGATATCATAACCTGGCAGATTGGTCATATTGCCCAATCTAGCTGTCAGTCTAGCTTTGAGATCACCCAGCGGGGCGCTGGCCCTATTTTCGGCAGCGGTGTACGGCCAAGGGTTTTCAGGATGATACTTTTGAATGACGATGACATACTCTTTAAATCGATTCGTATCCCGCCGCTTCTCTAATTGACCGATCGCTTCATGAATCCGGGAGCCAATTTGGGAATCATCATGGGAGCTGATTGTCTTGATCTCCATCGCTACGCGTTTTTTCTCGTATGAAATGGTTGAATCATCCTCATCCTCCTCCAGCATTCGGTCTTTCTCAGGCGTGTCGTTTTGCTGCTCCTCCAAATAGGTGTAATCAATGTCAGGATCGTCGTCCTTATCCTTTCCGAAAAAGGGCGTGATATTTTCTCCGAATAGACGCTGTGCCTCCTCCAGTTCTGTATAATTCCCACCCGTAACCGAGAAAATATCGGAAATTTTGGCGTGCAGACTGATACCGTAACGTACTTTGTCAAAGTAGTTATCTACTTCGCCCACTTGCTCAAAAAGCTCATTTACCGTTCCTTCATCCAGGTTATTTGTTTTTTCCACATGTTTGTCCCACATTCTGCGTGCATCTTTTACATCTTCGTCCCAAGTGCCTTGGATAATCGGGGATGCTACAGAACTAGCAGCATCCGCACCGGTACCATCCGTCATGGTGCCTGTGGCAGCCAGTAACCCATAGCGATCAGCTTCTGCTTCCAGAGCGGGATCGTCATTAATCGGGAGGCTAGCATCCGGAACGTTCGCTTTTACCCGCCCTTGTCTTTGCTGAACCACATGTGTCAGCTCATGACCGAGTAGCTGTTGACCGCTTTGCGTCTCCGGCTGATAGGTGCCGGGAGCAAAGTGAATGTCATTCCCTTGGGCAAAGGCAACAGCCCCGATTTGGGAGGCGACAGACGATTCTGGATGAATCTGTACATCTGAAAAATCAGAGTGAAAAGCCTTCTCCATTTTTGATTGGACGGAATCAGGGAGTGAGCGGCCGCTGCCTGCCGATAGATTCTCCGATTTTTGCAAGGGAGTCCTCGATAACATGCGCTGCACAGCTTGATTGCCGAGAGTCTTTTGCAGAGAAAGGATGTGGGAAGAGTGACTCGCCTTTCTTTGGACCTGGCTCGGCTGGAGCATGGGCCTGGAAACAGATGCTTTCGTTTTTTCATGAGTCGCATCCATAGACGGCTTGCTAGATTCATAGCGTCGCATTTTTACACCCCCTCTGCTTTTGTCACGTCCAATTGAACGGGTTCCTTTTGCTGTGCTTGATAGAAATAGAGATACAGATACGGGTCAACCAGATAGCTCGTGATAGCTCCAGTACGGTTAGAGTAGGTGGTGGACGTCTTGGGCAAAATGGCAGATTTGCTGTCGAGCTCGTTCCGATCTTCTTTGACGATAGAGATGACCTGTGGGTGATATACGTGGACGGCAGTGACAATCTGCTTGCTAGGGTGTCCTGGTGCTGGTTCAAGTGTAAAAGCCATATTCATTTCGCGATAGGAAAGCTTCTCTGGGGATAAAGGTGCCTCCGCTGTTGGCGAAGTCTCCGATGCTTTTTGATCGGCAGGAGGAGGGACAGCACCTTCGGCAATCTTCGGCGCGTCATCGTCGGGCTTGCCCATAATCTCTTCCAGCTTGGTTCTGGAGATGCCGATGAATCCAGGTAAATAAATACGCCCTTCGCGGAAATACCCTTTGTACAACGGCAAGCCTTCCTTGTCGTAGAGCACCCCGATGCCGTCGTAGGCACCTGCCCGAAATTGCCCTTGATACAACACAGTGTCTTCGGCAGAACGAAGCTCTCCCGTTCCATGATAATGCCCTTCGGCAAAGCCGCCTTTATACAGCGTTACGCCACTTGCATCACGAAGCTCGCCCTGCCCGTGATACACGCCCAGAAAAAAGTCACCTTGATAGACGATACTGCCGTTCGACGAGAATTTGGTTCCGGCTCCATTGAAGTGCCCATTTCGAAAATGACCTTCATACACGAGCTTGCCATCCCGATCAAAAAAACTTCCGGTTCCATTGTATCTGCCGTCCACAAATTGCCCTTTGTACTGCACGAGCCCGTTTTCGTAGTAATCGGTACCTTCACCGCCGTAGAAGCCATTGTCAAACAGTCCGTCGTAGAGCAGCTTTCCATCCTTCGTAAAAAGCCTGCCAGCTCCGTTGTACACGCCGTTTTTAAAAGCACCCTCGTATTTGATTGCGCCGTTTGTGTACAATTCCTGACCGGCTCCATCCAGCTTCCCATTTTTGAAATCTCCCTGAAAAACGACTTGCTGGTTGTCGTTGTACAACGCTCCCTGACCAGCGTAAACGCCATTTTCAAACCCACCTTGATAGACGAGAACGCCTTTCCGGTATCCTTTGCCTAAGCCTTGCGGAGTGCCACTTTTGAACTCGCCGCTGTATAGAAGCTTCCCATTGTCGTCATAGAGCTCGCCTTTTCCGTCATACAGACCATCCACGAGCTGACCAGAATAGATCATCGTGCCTTCCGGGTTGTAGATGATAGCCAGACCCGAGTCGGAAATCTGTTGATTTGGAGTTTTTAGATGTATGACGATGGGACGTTGCAAAAAGCGGTTAAGCGCATCGGGAGGATTGATGATCAGGAAGTAGACCAGAACAAGGAGGAATAGTCCTGTCAAAATGAGAAAGCGTTTGGCGATGTAAAAACGGCCGATATGCACGTAATCGTTGAGTGAAGTTTCTTTTTTTGTGAACAGTCCGGCAATGCCGTTCTTGATCCAATCGAGGACTTGCTTGGGGAGGGCGGCTCCTTTTTTTATCCAATCCTGCACCCATTTTTTGAGCGGATTGGTGAGCGGGTCGACAATCGTTTGTTCTGTTAGCTTTTGGAGTTGTTTGTCCATATGTTTCCTCCCTATCTGTCAGGGAACCTGAATCGTCGCTTGACCGGGGTTCGTGATCTGGATGACGCCACCCCAGCTGCACATGAGCTTGGAGGTTTGATTGAGGGCAGGCATGTTGGCGACGAGAACAGTAGGGGAGCCAGGAACCCAAGGGGCGGCAGTGACAGGAACGCAGGGGACAGGAGTGAAAACGCCCAGCTTCGCCGCTGTGGCTGCTGCGACCTGAGGGTTGGACATCGTATTGCACATTCCGAATGGAAGGACGTTTACCATCGGTTTATTGTCCATGATATTTGCGATCGGCATACTGGTTGTGACGCGATTCACCGGGAGCACCATGAGTGAACTGGGAGCTGCACCGAAGCTGCACTGCAGCATGGCACCTCCACAGACGAGTTGTCCCATGAAGCCAACTCCTTTACATATGTCATCTGGTAAGATATTGAAAATCAATCTGTATAGTAGTATAAATGTCAAATAGAGAAGATGTATAGCGAAATTTGTAATTTTTAGTATAATGTTGCTTGGTATCATTTTCGAAAATACGTTTTCGAGAGATGGGAGAACCGCAAACGATGGGAAATAACAAGAAGTATTCCTTGTTGACCGGACTGCTGATTGTATTTGTTGGGGTCGGCTTGCTGCTCGTTTGGAACGTGGATAGAAGCGGGAAGCAGGATGTACCGTTTCAAGGGATCGACAGCATCGCGGTCAATAGTCAAAAGGATGTCGTCCTCATAACGGATGGATACCAAAAGCTGACGAGCCTGTACCCCGATCGGTCGCTAAGGTACCAGCAAGTACTGGAGCAAAATCCAGAAGAAGGCTTGGAAAATTTCACAGAGGTAGCCATCGACGAAGAAGGATATGCGTACGTGCTGATCACAAAGCTCGATAGCTTTGGCTTGCGGACCGTATCCGAGAGAATCGTGCGAATGTCGCCAGATGGAGAAATGGTACAAGTCGTGTATGAAGATTCATACGGAGCGAACAGCTCGTACAAGCGAATTGGCAAGGTACGCTCCCTGCAAGTTGCGAAAGATCGTCTTTATTTCTATGTTTATCAACACCCTGAAGTGATTGCCTATCAATTTGTACCCTCTGATTCACCCCCCACACAACTCTATCAAATCCAATTGCCTAATGAAGTATACGTAAATGAAATCACAGGAGTAGATCCGCGGCATACCTATATCACTACCAAGCGCGGAGAGGTTTTCCAGATCGACATTCCCCAAGGAAGCGGGGAAGCTCAAGTGAAAGGTCCGCTCTACATTCACTCCAAACGGTCCGAAAAGAATCATACCATCCCCAATCATGTCAAAGCGGGGCCAGCAGGTCGTCTCCTTTTCTACAATTCTGATCAAAATGTCATTGAACGCTTCGATCCTGCACATCCAGATGAAATCGCCTTGATGGTGCCTTCCAAAACATTCGAGCAGATCAAGTCGAGCGATAGCAGTGTCTTAACGGCGTTTGCTGTAACTCCCAATTATGAGTTCGTAGTGGCCACTGATAGTCAGCTCGCCTTCTTGGATCAACAAGGAAATGTGATGACTAAACTCACTTCCCCGTCTGTATCCGAAATAAATCGCTTGAAGGAATGGACCTGGTGGACAGGATTGGGTGTGGAAATTCTCCTGTTTTGTGTCATTCAGTTTCTGTTGTTTCGCCTTTTCCGGATTCCGTTGATTATCAAGCAAACGATTGTGATAGCTCCACTCGTTGTTGTCCCCGTATTCCTTCAACTGGAGGGAACGAAGCTGACCTTCTCGTTTATGGAGCAGGAAAATCAAATCGATCTTCGTCTTCAAGCCTATGTTATTTCTACGCTGATCGAAGGGGACAAGCTGGATGGAATCAATGGAGCGATTGATTACATGAATGCGGACTATCAAGCAGTACAGGCCAACCTGAAAAAACTGGAGGTCCCAGATGATGTGAATGTGAACAGGGGGCTGTACAAAACGATTTACAAATACAAAGATGGCGAATTGTTTCTCATGATGGATGACAATGACAGCGCAGAAGTGTTTGAGAATGTGTCCATTGATGACGAGTTCCGCAGTGTGGTTATGAAACGGGAGATCGTCTCCGGTAAAGCACAGGATCGGACAGGCTACTGGATGTATGCGATGGCCCCGATCTACAACTCCTCCGGCAAGCTATCGGGTGTGTTGGAGCTGGGCAGAGAAATGAACGGGGTCCGCATACAGCACAACGAAATGTCCCGAGAGCTCGGCCGCGGCGCTGCGCTGGTCTGGTCGATTTGTGCGAGTCTATTTTTCCTTTTCTCCTGGCTGACATACCGAAACATTCGCAATCTGCAAACGAACGTCTCCGATATGGGAAAAGGCGACTACAGTGTCGTGGCCAGGGTTCGCTCCATGGATGAAATTCAAAAGCTGGCAGAAAGCTTCAACCAAATGGCTAAGCGCATTCGTCAGTACATTTCGAATATCACGAGGATGAGCGAGGCGAACAATCGCTTTGTGCCGCAGCAGTTTATCCATTTTCTCGGGAAGGAAAGTATACTCGACGTGGAGCTGGGTGATCAGGTGGAGCGGGAAATGGCGATTATGCGGATGAGTCTGCAATCGTTTCATTCCATCTCTCATCGTCTGCGACCAGAGACGACCTTCCGCGTCATCAATGCGTTTCTCAAGCGGTTTGCTCCAATTGTGAACGAAAATCAAGGAATGATTACTGAATATCTCGATCCCGGCGTGCTTGCCGTTTATCCAAAAGAGGCGAAAGACGCGTTGGATGCGGCGGTACAGATGCGCCGTACGTTAGCGGACTATAACGAGCAACGGGCGGAAAAAGGATACGATCCGATTGAATTGCGGGTGGCTCTGCATCATGGTCCGCTGATGCTCGGGATTATTGGCGAAGCGACGCGGTTAGAGGCTGCGATTATATCGGATCACGTCCGCGTAGTGGAGAAAATGGAAAAGATGGCGGAAACGCTCGGAGCCTGCATCCTGATGTCCGATTCGCTATTTGCCGAGATGGGGGAGAGCACGCCGTACCGATATCGTGATTTAGGCTGGGTGCATATTGAGGGAGAGGCTCAGCCGATGCATTTGTACGACGTCTACGAGGGGGACACTGCCCAGATTCGCGCGCACAAGGATGAGACGAAGGAATTGTTTGAGCAAGCGATTGCGATGTATCAAAATGGGAGGTTTCACGATGCACGCTCCGCTTTTCTGTCCGTCATCAAGCAAAACCGCTGGGATCAGGCGGCGCGACAGTATTTCTACTTATGTGACGAATACGCACAAAAAGGGGCCGAACGTGATTGGTCTGGCGAGTTGAAAATATCGTAGGAGCGGTGAAAAAGCGAAATGACTAGTCCCGAACCGAATCACAACCAGTGGAACTATTACGAAGAAATGCTTCGATGGCTGGATATTCATCTGATGCGCTTGCTGGCCGTCCGAGCACAGCAGGGGGATGATTATCCGCTTGATCAAATGAGGGGGGTGATTGTCACAGAGGAAGAAGTCGTGCAATTGCTCGAGGCAGCCCCGCCAGCAACGCAGCTATGGGAAGCTTTCACAGAGCGGGTGGCAGCATACGAAGAACGCCTTCATGCCCTGCACATGCAAGAAGCAGGTAGCGTACCGATTCTGGCAGTAGCAGACGCTTTTTCACTCAACCGCTTCGAGTTGGGATGTTTATTTCTTTGCCTGGCAGTCGAGCTGGATCGGAAATACGAAAAGCTGTTTGGCTACCTCCTCGATGATATTACGTGCAAGTCGCCTACTCCCGAATTGGCGATGCAGCTATTTTGCCGGACAGCGACCGAGAGATTAGAGGCATGGACAGCGTTTACGCAAAAAAGCAAGTTGGGCCGACTGCTGCTTTTTACCGAGGGGGATGTGGGCGGAAGTGGCTCTTGGCTCTCTCGGCCGTTAAAGCTGGATGAACGTATGCTGCACTTTTTGACGACAAGGGATGGAGGTGATGCCAGTCTGCCGCCTTGGCTATCCTGGAGCTTGCCAGATCAAGAGTTGGAACCATTGGTAGGGGAGAGCGCGATTCATTTGCAGGAGCGCTTTGAAACATTGTGGGAAGCGACAGGAGCAGATTCAGAGGGGCTTCTCCTGCATTTGCATGGTCCGACTGGCGTTGGCAAAAGGCATCGAGTCAAGCATCTGTTTCATCGCGTCAGGCGACCAGTGCTGTTCGTCGATGCAGAGCGCTTGATCCGCGAGGAAGCTTTTTCACGAAGATTACAACAGGTCATGCGGGAGGTGCAGCTGCGTCAGGGTGTGCTATGCTTGCACCAGTTCGAGGTTTTTCTGACAGAAGAGGTACAACCAGTTGGGCGCAAGCAGCTAGTGATAGATGAACTCGAAAGCTTTTCAGACCCTATTGCGATTGTGGCGAAAAGTCAATGGAAGCCGGAAAACGCTTTGGGGAAGCGGATTTGGCTGGAAATGGAGGTGCCTGGTCCAGATGAAACGGAAAGGAGGCGATTATGGGAGACGGGCAGTGCAGGCATGAGCTTTTCTCAAGAGATTGACGTAGGCGTTTTAGCAGGGAAATTCAAGCTGAATGCCGGGCAAATCAACCAGGCGCTTCACAGAGCAAATGAAATGGCGATGCAGACGAAAGACAGGACCATTACGAAAACGCACCTCCATGAAGCATGCTTCCTACAAATGAGACATGCGCTAGAAAAGCAAGCCACACGATTGAGCCCCAAATACAGCTGGGAAGATCTGATTTTACCTGAAGAGCAACTGACTTTGTTGCGAAATGCCTGCAATCAGGTGACCTATCGAAATGTCGTTTTGGGAGAGTGGGGCTTTGGGCGAAAGCTCTCTTATGGCAAGGGCGTCAGCATGTTGTTTGCAGGTCCTCCGGGTACGGGCAAGACGATGTCGGCGGAAGTAGTGGCAAACGAACTGGGTCTGGAGCTCTTTAAAATTGACCTGTCGCAGGTGATCAGCAAGTACATTGGGGAGACGGAAAAAAACCTCCACCACATCTTCTCAGAAGCGAAAATCGGCAATGCCATTCTTTTTTTCGATGAAGCCGATGCTCTTTTTGGCAAGCGCTCAGAAGTCAAAGATTCGCATGACAAATACGCGAATGTGGAAACGGCCTACTTGCTGCAAAAGATGGAGGAGTACGAGGGGGTCTCCATTTTGGCGACGAATCTCCTGCAAAATTTTGACGAGGCCTTCATGCGCAGAATCAACTACGTGGTGAAGTTTCCTTTTCCCGAACCGTTCTATCGAGAAGAAATATGGCGCAGTATGTTTCCGGCAGATACGCCGCGAGCTGCTGACATCGATTTTGAGTTTCTCGCGTCCAAGCTGCACATTGCTGGGGGCGGGATCAAAAATGTGGTTCTTGCTGCCTCTTTCTTGGCTGCATCGGAAGGCACGCCTGTTTCCATGAGTCATTTGGTTGCGGCTACAAAACAGGAGTTAAAAAAGACGGGTAAGCTGCTATTGAAAGAGGATTTGGGGGAGTATGCCAACAAGTAGTGCGTATCGAGGAAAATATGTAATTTTACAAAATTAGATAAAAATTCATGTAAAACCATTAATTTCAATGTTATGATAGGGATATTCTGTCAAATAATGTCGAGGTGAACGGGTATCAGCCAGTACACCGCCATTGCTGAAGTAGGAGAGTCGCTGCTCGCTCTTTTGCGAAAAGAGATGACGCCGGAGCCGATTAGCCAACCCGAGTTGATTGGTCTAAGCTCGCCCGCTCAGCCAGGAGATTTGGCGTTAGCCTTGTTTTTATACGAAATCCGGGAAAGTCAGGAGAGGCAGCACATGATGATCAGTGAAGGTACTGATCAGTTGCGATATCCCCCAATGACGGTCAATCTATCCTACATATTGACCGCCCATTCCCCAGCAGAACAGCATACCCGCATGCTGGACGAGCACCGCATCCTCGGGCGTGCCATGCAGGTTCTCTACGACAACGCCATATTGCGTGGCGATCAGCTTCAAGGCTCCCTTGCCAACATGGATACAGAGCTTCGTGTCGTAGTGGAGCAGCCTCCCGTTGATAAACTCATCCAACTCTTTCCACATGTTCCGTACAAGCTATCCATCGGCTACTCGGTAGGGCCGGTTCATATCGATTCAACCCGAGTTCGTTCAACGAAGCGCGTACTGGAAAGGGATATTCGCATACGAGGGGAAGGTCATGCTTAATGGAACAGCATTTCCAGGTGCGCATTCGTTCCGTCTTCTCGTATGCCGTCCGTCTGGTGGACATGTATACAAGAGGAGCCCCCTTTCGCTCGAGCTTGTCTGTTCGCTTGGCGAATCATCCACAAGTGCCCGTATGCAAAGGGGACGGATGGTATATCTTTACTGACTTGCCTGATGGGATTTACACGCTCACCATATGTAGCCGAGAGTATATGGATCGCTCCGTGTCCTTCTCCGTGATCACTGGGAGCACATCTTACACGGAGTCAATCATTTACTTGCATCCGAGTCCAGCCTATCCATTCCGGTCAGGAGACTCCCTTGTTCGAGGGAGAGCTTGCGTGGAGGATGGTTCCCTAGCTGGCGGAGCCTTTGTGCAGGCTGTCATCTCGTATGAGCGAGATGCCCCGGTGAGGTTGGCCGAGGACGCTGACAAAGGGGCCACGGAGCTAATCGTAGCCAATAAAAAGGGTCAAGTCGACTTGGCTGACGCCTTTCTTCTCGAAACACCCACATGTAAAGGGACGTTCATTCGTTTTGCAAGTCCCCAAAAAGGTCGGGTTTATCCCTTGACCGAACCTCTTTCTTTTGCCTACCCAAGAGGCACTGTCTTACTCCCACTGCTCGAAACGTATTGCGATGACAGAGGAGAATTCGTAGTTGCCCTTCCGTTGTTTCTAGAAAAAACTCATGCGCGTATGAAAATTGAAGTGTGGCGGGAAGAAGCCGCTGGTTTTGCTGAGCTTTCTATTCAAGCCGGTACGACCCAATCCATAGGTATCATCCAAATGAACAGACCCAAATAGGGTGATCCGGCAGTTGTTTGGCGTCGGTCCATGACATCCTGCTGCCTGATTATAGAGCAAGACTCACGTATCAAAACGGTTTTATTTGTAAGTGGTAAAGCAAGTGATGAAATTATTCGGAGGGAGGGACTGATTGTAGGTTTCTGCTGCTGATACATGCGGAACTCTCCAATCAGGTTACGATGCCAGAGTACTTATCACCAGGGGTGTATGTCGAGGAGTTTGATAGTGGCCCCGTTCCCATGGAGGGAGCGAGTACGAGCACGGCCGGTTTTATCGGGTTGGCCCAAAAAGGACCCGTTGCGGGGTTGCCTGAGCTAATTACAGGTGTCAATGATTTCCGTAAGTTGTTCGGTTCCTATTTGTCTGAGAATGCGTTTGGCGAATACCGCTATCTCGCTTATGCAGTGGATCACTTCTTTCTGAATGGGGGCTCCCGTTGCTATGTGATGCGGGTAGCACCATCAGATGCGAAGCCGGCTTCCAATGAAGGCAACAGCGAAGGGACTGTCCTTCGGATTACTGCGAAAAACCCAGGGGCATGGGGAAATCAGATCCGCGTAAATTTGATTCCGTCGAGCAAGGCAAAAACGCAGATTTACGAGCAGCTAGGCGAAGCTCCTAAGTACCGTGTGAAAAACAGTGCAGGTTTTCAACCAGGTGATGTCGTTTCTTACTATGACGGTGAAACCAAACAGTACAGTGAAGTAGTTTCATCCCAAGACAATGTGATCGAGCTGACAGCTGTGCTTACAGGAGACGTCATCGATAACAATCTGCTGCCGGTCAAAATTTTGTCCACATGCGAATTCACGGTGCAAGTCTTCTACAACGATGAGGCAGAAGAGTTCGACAAATGCTCACTCAATGTCTCTGCTGCTAATCATGTCAGCAAGCTGTTGTCCAAGAGCAATATTGTAGAGGTCGAAGCGGGTGCTGCCCCAGCGAGCCCAGAAGTCATCCCGCCTTTTACCGTCATTTCAGGGATGGCGGAAGAAACCCAATCCGAGGGCGGAAAGACGGAATTCGGTCTGTATCAAATCTCATTGGCAGGGGGCAGCGACGGTTCTGTCGCCAATCTGTCAGCGGGTGAATACATGGGGGAAGACCATGGACCGGGAAAACGTACCGGAATCCAAGCCTTCATCGATAATGACGAAGTGAGCATTATGGCCATTCCTGGCGTGACAGACCCGAATGTGCAGCTAGCGCTTGTGGCTCATTGTGAAAACTTGAAAAGCCGCTTCGCCATCCTCGATATTCCACGCGATAAGAAAAAAGTAAGCGATGTGTTGACGCATCGCAATATTTTCGATACGCAATACGCTGCCATCTACAATCCTTGGTTGCAAGTGTTCGATCCTCTGGACAAGCGCAATATTTACATTCCGCCATCAGGCTCCATGGCCGGTATTTACGCGCGCTCGGACAATACCCGCGGCGTACACAAGGCCCCGGCAAACGAGGTCGTACGCGGCTGCACAGGACTGGATTGCCAGTACAATACGGGCGAACAGGATATTTTGAATCCGAAGGGAGTCAACCTGATTCGCGCATTTACGGGTCAAGGAATTCGCGTCTGGGGTGCACGGACGATGTCATCCAATGGGCTATGGAAGTACATAAACGTACGCCGCCTGTTCATTTTCCTCGAGCAATCGATCAAAAACGGGACAAACTGGGTGGTATTTGAGCCAAATGACGAGAGGCTGTGGGCCCGCGTCCAACGCACGATCGATTCTTTCCTGACGCGTGTCTGGCGAGATGGAGCGCTGATGGGCTCAAGCCCGCAGGAAGCCTTTTACATTCAAATCGGCAGAAGCACGATGACGCAGGATGATATCGACAATGGCAGGTTGATCTGCGTGATTGGTATAGCTCCTGTCAAACCAGCAGAGTTCGTCATCTTCCGTATCACGCAAAAAACATCTGATCAGCAATAATTCACGGCGAAAAACGGTGTGAAGAAAGGGGTACAGTATGGCAGATCGCAAGGATCCATACCGCAAGTTTCGGTATCGGGTAGAGATGGACGGCATTCAGCAGGCAGGCTTCAGTGAGGTGTCGGGCTTTGATGCGTCTGTGGACGTAGTCGAGTATCGCGAAGGCAATGAGGTAATTACACCGCGCAAGCTCCCGGGCTTGGCGAAGTACGGGAACATCACGCTGAAATGGGGCGTGACGGATTCGATGGATTTGTACAACTGGATGCAGGACACCATCCAGGGCAAGGTCGCACGCAAAACGGTTACGATCATTGCCATCAATGAGGCCGGAGATGATGTCGCTACATGGAAGGTCATCGAAGCATGGCCGACCAAATACACGGCGCCTGATTTTAACGGTACGTCCTCAGAGGTTGCTATTGAGCAGTTGGAAATTGCCCACGAAGGAATGACACGAACGAAATAATAGAAGATCCCGACGCCTAAGAGTGGCAAGGAAAAGGTTTTTCTTTGTCACTCTTGCTGGCCGAGGGTGATGAGGAGGATGACACCATGGCATTTAAAACGGAATACGAATTTGAGCTCCCGCGCGGTTATGTTGATGAAGAAGGAAACCTGCACAAGCGGGGCGTCATGCGCTTGGCGACGGCTGCTGACGAGATTTTGCCGATGCGTGATCCGCGTGTCCAGCAAAATCCCGGCTACTTGACGATTATTTTGTTGACGAGAGTGATTACCAAGCTGGGAGATGTACGGGGAATTGACACCAGAGTGGTGGAACGGCTGTTTACGGCGGATCTCGCGTACCTGCAAAACCTGTACAGACAGATCAATGAATTGGACAGCTCGATGTTCAAGACATCTTGTCCGAAATGCGAGCATGAATTTCAGGTAGACATGGCTTTTTCAGGGGCGCTGGAGGGAGTATGAGTGGATACCCCGTCGACAAGATCTATGAAGAAGCCGCCTTCATCGCCTACTATTTTCACTGGCCTCACGACGAGATCATGTCGATGGAACACAAGGAACGGCGTCGCTGGTGCGAGGAGATATCCGCGATTAACCGCAAGCAAAATGACGAGCCCGAAAATGTTTTTGATGTGTTCAAGCGGAGGTGATTCTGGTGTTCGCCAATGAGAATCCGTATTACACCAACCTCCGATTTCGTGTGGACTTTCTTCCGTTTGGATTGGAGATGGATGGCATCTGGGTCGCTGGATTTAGTGAAGTGTCCGGACTGGCTGTCGAAACAGAGCTGGAGGAGTACCAAGAGGGCGGCATGAACCATTTCGTCCACAAGCTACCGAAACGCAGCAAGTTTCCCAATCTGGTCTTCAAACGAGGGTTTGTGAGATCAAACGAGCTGTGGAGATGGTATGAAGACTTCCACTTTGGCCCGCCAGAAAAGCGCAAGCGCAAGCAGGGGGCGATCATTCTTATGGACCCAAACGGAAATGATGTGGGGGCTTGGGCATTTGAAGGGGCTTATCCGGTCAAGTGGGTTGGACCGGAGTTCCGGGCCACGAATGGAGAAGTGGCCATCGAGACATTGGAAATCGTGCACCACGGCTTAAAAGCGTATTTTTAAGCCTTATCCCGTCTGCAAGGAGCAAAAGAAACGATGATAACGATCAAGGCGCTACCACCTTCGCGTCGTCCAACACTGCTGCCAAGGGCGTCCAGCCAAGGCTTTGCACAAAGCATCATGCAGAAGTATCGGCACGAGGAAGGTCGCGATCCCGGCCACCTCGCTTTGATCCATCGTGATTTTTCGCCGAGTATCGGAGGGCAGGAAAACCACTTTCATCAAACCTTCATTCAAGTGCGCATGCAAGTACAAGTGGACTCCTACCTCGGATTGAATCGAGAAATGTTACCAAACGGACAGGCTGGTTTCCCATGGCCAAAAGAGCGCGTGGTGATAACGCAAGCATCGGGATCAGGACGAAAAGTACAACCAGCTACTTTGATACATGAGCTTTTTCGGAAGTGGGAGTCATCCAAAGTAATCGAGAAGGTTTACCTGCCTCGGATCACCGTTGTCTCAAATGGAAGAGATAGAGATCGCTCGTCCAGTTTTGTTCAGTCTTCCGTTCAGCGAGCAAGCTCACTTGAAAAATCGCTGCCGTTGGGACGGTTCATAGAGCAGATAAACACGGTCGATTTTGCTTCGCCTCTTTTGAAAACAATTATTTCAGACAGCAAGGAAACTGTACGTGAAAGATTCCAGACGCCTGAGACTCCCTATGTTTTGCCAGAATTTTTGGTACACACGGCACGAATGGGTGATCCTGGTGGACATAGGAGCATGCAAAATGCACGTGAGCGGATACGGCTCGAATCAGCGACAAGAGTAGATGCGATTTCGATTTCACGTGTCAGAGCTACGCGTTCTGAAGCAGGCCGATTCGAACAGTCTGGAGTGCGCTGCTTTTTGCAGTTGATCCGCAGAGTGATGGAGCCAACGGGTGGGATTTGGTCTTTTCCTGTTTTGCTAAAAAGAGCAGAAGGACGGGCTGCGAGTTCTTTTTGGGATCGCTCGGTGAGGACAGAGAGAGCTGGAAATGACAGTAGAGATATCGCAAGGCTATTCGTTCATGAAAGTGAAAGTACACGTTGGTCTGTAGCTTCCCAGCAGACTGAGCTGTGGGGGCGCTTGTGGGAAAACCTGAATCTGTACTGGCAGCAAAGTCGAGCAACATGGCTGCCTAGGACGATGACCACGCATCCACGTCTACGTGTTTTACAGCCAATTGTTTTCGCAAGAAGCCGTCAATATCTGCAAGCAAAAAGCGAGTGGATGCTAGAAACACTGCCTCAAGTATCTTCTAGCCCAATGGAACCGAAGATACTTCATAGCAATGAGCTTTCGATGATGTTCTCGTCCGTATTGCCAAGCATGCTTCATCGAGCGGATGCTGGTCGGACCAAACAGCTGTTTCTTTTGGCTCAACAGATTCAAAAGGCAGAAATCAATTCTGTGCATGTCGTACATGGTTCTCGACAGGGCTTGAAGCAGATAGAAAGAGGGCGGGAACAACAGCCGAGTGCCTTATCGCATTGGTTGCGTCAGCTTGTCATAAGTCGAGAGCGACAAACAACCGTGCTTGCATCTCGGGTAGAGCAGGAGCAGCCGAGTAGCATTACATTTCACCCGTTGCAACTGCTTCCTTTCGAATCCATCGTAACAAGGAATCAGCGGACATACGCGTTGCTTCAACAACTGATATTACAGGAAGCTAGGTTGAACGAGATTGTTAGGGAGCAGTCCATTCGCTCGAGATCAAGCTATGAGCAAACTCATTTTGGCAGAACGAGCATGATCCCAGCTGTGTCACGTGCTTCGTATCAGCAGCTTGACATGCTACAGCATGAGTGGTGCACGGGTTTGTCGTTACACGTTTTACACCCCATGCAGGGGCTACCGTTCCCATTGCATATCACACGTGTCACAGATAGCTCCCAAACAGTTCCGCTTCTCTCGCAGTCAGTTGTCAGGAAGTCGATCGCTGCTTATTGGAGACAGAGCTTGCAGCCCGCCAATTCTCCTGTTTTCTTTGCAAAACGAGGATTGTCCAATCAGCCTTTGCTCAAGGAATATCTTGAAACTCTTAACAAAATCGAGCGTGAGCCAGCTGGAATAGCTAGTACTGCACGGTTTGTATGGAATCGCTTCGTGCCGGTCTTCCATATGAATCGCCAACGCTGGCAGACGTTACAAAATCGTATCGTAAGTTCTACTCATCACGAGAAGAACGGGAAGTCCGTGATGGCGTGGGTGCATCTTCAACAGATGGCGGAAAAACAGCTCAGAGCAAGGGAACTCCTTGTTACTAGAACTCATACGCCAAGGAATCTTCCGTATGAGCTGGAGAATCAATTTCTGCATCCTGCGACAAGTACGCTTAGTAGATGGTTGATTGAAGGCATCTCCCAATCATTTTTCCAATCAACTATTCATTTTCTGCGAAATAAGCACATTTATCAGCTGTCATACGAAACGGTACGTCAGCTACTGTCGTTTCAGGGTGGGAGGGACAAGCAGGCAGATCGCGCTTTCTCTTTCTCCAAGAATCAAGAAAAGTTCGGCCTACCGGAACGAAAAACGACGATCTCGAAAGTGCACGAGCGCGAGCATAGACCAATAGGGCACTCCATCTTCCTAAAAAATGAACGGAGTACAAGTCGAGCATTCGTGCATACTCATCGTCATGATCGGGAGGCCGTTTTCCTCAGGTTGAACCGCTTTGGTTTTGCAACGCTTCGTGCCACAGAGTGGATTGGACTTAGAGGACCAGATCATCAGCAATTGCACAGTACGTCTGCGAAGCCGTTTTCTATCAGAGAGGACGTCTCTGACAGGGACTCATTGCGACAGCTAGCTGCTGGATGGAGTGCGGAATTAGGACTCACGATCCTCTTGCAAAAAAGCGCGAAGCTGGCAGCGATGAGCGAGTTTGCAAAGGTAGGCTCAACAAGCACAAGTAGGAAAGCTCTCCTGAGAAGTGAAAAGCAATCGAATGATCAGTCAAGGTCTCGCAAGGGCGAAAGCAATCCATTACGAGAAAGCCGTCAATCCCGTGAAAGCCGTCGCTCTCACTTCTTGCAGCAGACAGCCAGCTTGAGGACAAACTCCGTTGCCCTACGTGCTCGCCCCTATCTTCAAGTCATGGAGCAAATGAGAAAGGCTATCCTAACTGATTTCCGGACGGAAACATATGTCCAGAACCATCACTCACTCTCGACTGTTCTAAATCGTCACGATGCACAAATGGTTGTTCAGAAACAATGGGGACCATTCCATAGCCTTGTGCATGGTCAAAACGTGGGGATGCCCGACAGTATCATACATGAGAGTGGAAGAAGACGTGCAATAGAGCCAGTACAACAACAAGATCGAGTCAACAGCTTGGAGCCATTTTATCGCCACCATCCAATCAGCTCCGTTCCATTCGCGAGAGAAAAATCCATTGATTTTGTCTTGGACAGATTGCATTCCGGACAGTTCAGTCGCCGTAGCCGTTCTCAACAAAGCAACTATGAGCAGATTCTGACAGTCAACCAGAAGACGCAGACGATCAAACGGCTAACTAGTGATGGGGCACAGGAGGTCGAGATTCGAGACGCTCGTCTCACCCCTCTGCAAAAACCAAGGCTATTCAACCTAGGCTCAACATCAATGACAATGCTGCCTCCACTCCTGCAACGATTGCAACAAGCTCAAAGAGCGCCAGGAGAACCGGAGCAGCGCTCCCTGTCCGAAAACGCAACCCATATTCATCGACGAGGGTTACGCACAGCAGACAGCCACGGAAGCCTTGGTGCTACCGTTCAGTCGCCGCCGTCTATGGAGTATCTGCGAAAAAGCATGCAGCCTCAAGAAACCGCAGTGCAGCAGACGACAACACTTCCACTCCAACGACAAGTCGATCTACACGTGCAAGAGAGGGCTGGCAATCAGGCATCGTTATCCCCACAAGAGGTGGATCGATTGATGGATAAAATGATGAAGGAGCTGGACAAGCGCCTCACTCAAGAGCGGCAGCGACGAGGTCTATAAGCAGGAACCGCCGCATTCACAGATGACTATTTCTTCGGTAAAGAGAGGCAAAAGCCAATGATGGGTCAGGAGAAAAAGGCCAAAATTTTAGTGGATCGCAACGGGCAAGGTGACTTCAAGGAGAGTATCTCCGTTCTCTTTAATCCTTCGGAATACAAGGTAGATGCCTCCAATAACTACTCTTGGCAAAAGATATTGGGGCAATCGGTACCAGTCGGGATGTTCACGAGCGGTGATATCGAGACATTATCTGTCGACTTGTTTTTTGATACATACGAGGCTGGAGTGGATGTGCGTGCATTCACGAATCAGGTACTGGGACTGATGGCCGTAGAAAAGAAAATCAGTACGCCGCCCCTATGCAAATTCGTCTGGGACAGCTTTCAATTCACAGGTGTTGTCGAGAAGGTTTCGCAGCGGTTTACGATGTTTCTCGATCAAGGGACACCGGTACGAGCCACGTTAGGCGTCACGTTTAAAGGCACGAGCGTGAAAAAGTCCGCGGACGATATCGGGGCTGCAAGAGAAAAGGTCGCACAACAAACGGTTAACCAAGGAGACCAGCTGCACTTGATGGCGTATCGCTCGTACAATGATGCGTCGAAATGGCGTAACATTGCGAACGCCAATCAGATCGACAATCCCAGACTGCTAAAACCAGCTACTACCCTGCATGTGCCACTTGTGAGGTGACGAAGGCATGAGCGAATTGAAATTGACGACAGACCGCCATTCCTTCGATGACCTGCGCCAAACATACAACAACTTTCATTCCCCAGCCTTGGAAATACTCGTTGGAGGGAAAAAACTGATCAGCCAGATAGGTGTCGCCATTACCAAAGCGACGATCAACTCCAGCTTGGAAGGCAAAGCAGATACGTTCTCGTTTTCGGTAACCAATGCTTTTGATACGGCAGCGTGGGAATTTCGCTGGGTAGATGACTATTTGGTTCCTGGTAACGAAATCGAGATCCAGATGGGCTACGGAACCGAGCTGTCCAGTCTCTTTTACGGGCATATTACAGCCGTTTCGTTTGCATGTGAGGAGACGCCTACCATTACGGTAAAAGGGATGGACAAATCGTTCCTGCTTATGGTCGATAACAAGTCTACCTCCTGGAATAAAAAGAAATACAGCGATGTCGTGAAAGAGCTGGGACAAAAATACGGCTTGTCGACGCATGTGGATGATACGGTTCAGACAATCGAGACCATTACAAAGACGGTCTCCGAGACTGACTTTCAATTTTTAAATCGTCTCGCAAAAATTTGCAACTACGATTTTTTTATCGTCGGGAAGAACTTGTATTTCCGTAAGCCACTGAGCAACATGACGCCGGTTCTTACCTTGATCTGGGGAGTTTCCTTGCGCAGCTTTTCCGTTGATGTCAACATTGCTTCCCAAGCTTCCTCCTATACGGTGCGATGGGTAGACAAGGACAAATCAACGGTGCTCCAGGAAGCAAAAGCAACAAGCACAGATATCGGGAAGCTCGGGACCAATTCGAAGACAAGCGCTGATCTGCTGAAAGCAATCGGTGATTATTTTGATAAATACGAGTCTACGAAAAAGCTGGACTCACCTGAGGAGATAAAAGCGGTTGCCAAAGCACGCTTGAATCAACTCGCCATGAACCTTCTTGACGGCAACTGTGAGGCAGTCGGTCTGCCAGAAATTCGTGCTGGCCGCTATATCATGCTAGAGGGCATGGGGAAAAAGCTGAGTCAGCCTTATTACATCACATCTGTCACACACACCATCGATGTGGCATCTGGCTATGTCACTACGTTTCATGTGAAGGGAAATACGATATGAGCTTTGATCATTGGTTCTACCAGGATGAAATAACAGAAGAAGAACGGGCAAAAATCCACGGTGTCATTGTCGGCATTGTAACCAACAACGAAGACCCGGAAAAGCTCTCGCGTGTGAAGCTGAAGCTGCCTCTGGTTGACAACGAGCGGGAGACGGACTGGGTGCGAATTGCCACGCTCTTTGCAGGAAAAGATCGCGGCAGCCTGTTTATTCCGGAGGTAGGCGACGAGGTGCTGGTCGCGTTTCACTGGGGAGATGTACGGGAGCCGTTTGTGATCGGGATGCTCTGGAATCAGGAAAATAAAGGCCCGGAAATGGCAGAGAAAAACAACATCCGAAAAATCACGACCCGTGCAGGCCACGAAGTGATTTTTGGTGATGATCCGAATGACGGGAAGATCACGATTGCCACGAAAAAAGGACAACAGGTGGCGCTGTCGGACAAGGATGAGAGTATTGTGCTTACGGAGAGCAGTGGAAACCACCAAATCGCCATCAAAGGTGGCAGCACGGGCGAAGTTACGGTGAAGAGCGGCTCAAGTACAATCACGTTGAATGCAAAAGGACAAGTGACTATTCAGTCAGACACATCGCTGACAATCAAGTCCACACAGTTGAATCTGGAGGCGCAGGGGGCTATGTCGATTAAAGCAGGAGCGTCCCTGAACATCAAATCTGACGGAATTGTTGCCGTCAACGGTTCGGTGATCAAATTGAATTAATTCATGGGGGGATTCCATGCAGCAGCCATTCGGTGAAAAAGGATGGAAGTTCCCTATTCAGGTGGATCAGGCTACTGGCCGTATTCGTTTGTCCGACTACGAGGATGACATCGCAGAAGCGATTCGCATCATTCTTTCCACAGCAAAGGGAGAGCGTGTGATGCGACCGAAATTCGGGAGCGGATTGCAAGGCTTCATGTTTGATGGCACGGACGGAACGAGCCTGGCTTTGCTCCAGTCGGACATCGCAGAAGCGATCATGATCTGGGAACCGCGTGTACGAGATGTGCAAGTGGAGGCCAAGGTCGACAAGACTCATTCCGAAACGGTGAACGTTACGATTAGCTATACCGTACGTGCGACAAACAAAGGCTATCAGCTGTTGCATCCTGTCCATCGTCTCGGTCCACGAGGATAGCGCAAGAGTCACAATCGTGTGAAGGAAAAAGGAAGGGAGGTGGGTAACGTGAAACCACCTTTGGTCGATCCGCAGGACATGCAGGCAGTCATCCGAAAAATGCGCGAAATGGTGCCGTTCTACACCCCGGAGTGGCGATTCACTCCAGAAGATCCTGATGCGGGTACGGCTTTATTTCTCCTTTTCGCAGACATGCTGATGAATAATCGTGAGCGTTTGAATCAAGTGCCCGAGCGAAATTTTATCGCTTTTCTCAATATGCTCGGGGTCGGAATGGCTCAGGCACGACCGGCAGAAACCTTTTTGACATTTGAATTAAGTACAGGTGTGCAAAAGCCAGTGTGGATTCCGGCTGGCACAAAAGTTTCGGGTAAGTCTGCCCTTGGCGATGAAGTGGTTTTCGAAACAGATCAACCTATGCTGGCTACCCCCTCTCTCCCGACAGATCTGTTGTTTTCCAATGGCAGTCGAGACTTTTTAACTGATGTAACGAGTTGGCTTGGAACAAATGCGCCGCTCTCTCTTTTGGACTGCAAGGCTTTGCCAAATCACCAAGAGCATTGCTGGTATTTGGGGCATGAGGACTTGTTTTGTTTAGGGGATCATGCTTCGATCCAGCTCACGATGGTTTCCAATCAGGAACGATACCTGGAATCCTTGCTGACAGAGAAGCTGGCGAATCCGGAGCTAGTCGAGTGGACGTATCTGTCAGAGGGCGAATGGGTTTTGTTCGACAAGATCGAGGCTGATCAAAATCGGCTGCGCTTGGAAAAAAAGCAGCGGAAAAAATGGGAATCGAGTGAAGTGCAAGGAATCGAAAATCGTTGGCTCCGTTGTCGAGTGAAGCCAGGCATGATTCATGAATGGATGAAAAATGGCGGGAGCACCTCTCTGACCCAAATCCAGATGAAGACGGATTATTTGCCAACAGATGATCCGGAGGGCCTTGCACCCGACATGCTATTCTCCAATGATGTACAGGTATCTGGGAGTGGCTGCCTTGCGTTTGGCGAGCAGCTTGCACCGTATGGCATGTTTTTTTTGTCCTGTGAAGAGGCGCTGACGAAGCCGGGAAGTACGGTTGCCCTTCGTTTTCGGATGAAGACGGTGGCTTATCCCGCTACACATCTGTCACAACCAGAACCGAAATGGAAATGGATCATGAAGGAATCTTCCTTTGACCCTCCTGCGACGACACCCGTCACGGTCAGCAAGGTGGTATGGGAATACTGGAATGGCAGCGGATGGATGGTGCTCCTGTCAGGAGAGGATCGGGAGAAGCTGTTTGCTGGCACCGAGTCGAATGAGGAGATTGTGGTTGCCTTTACGTGTCCAGATGATTTGCAGCCGACGACCGTGCAATCCCAGCCCGGGTATTGGATTCGTGTGAGAATTCTTCAGGTGGAAGGCTTATATGGCACGAATCCTGTATACATGGCCCCTTGGCTGGAAGACATGCGCCTGACCTACTCGTACCGAGAGTCGCTGCATGAGCCGGAAGCGATTCTCACGCAGAACGACTTGGATTGGCAGCAACCCGTGGGTACAGGCAATCATCAGGCTAGCTTCCAGCCGTTTTTGCCGTCCGAATGCCTACATCCCGCCGTCTACTTTGGCTTTGAGCAGCCGCCATTACAAGGACCGCTCTCTTTCTACTTTTCTTTTTTACCGATGGAAGAATCCCCAGGGGCTGCTCTGGTTGTGCAATGGGAATACAAGCGCAAAGAAACAGGAACAACGACTTGGGCAAAGCTGCAGACGATTGATCAGACCGCTGGTTTTACGGAAAGTGGTACCGTCCGTTTCGCTGGTCCTTTTGATATGGAAAAAAGCAAAATGTTTGAGCGGGAGCGTTATTGGATTCGCGCTGTCAACGTAGACAATCGGCTTGGAGGAGGCACTTTGGATGCACGACATCCCGTGCTAAGCGGCTTTTATCCGAATACGATACGAGCCATTCAACAGGAGACGATTCGCAATGAAATGGCAGAGCGGATAGCAGAGGGGCCACAAGCCGAGTACAGACTCATCCGACATCCCGTCATGGGCGAAGAGGTATGGGTAGATGAAACAGGCTCCTTTTTGCCGAGTGAACGAAAGAGCTGGCTGGAACATCCAGAAAATCGGGTGGAACTGCTCTATGATTCTGAAGGGAACGAGCAAAAATGTTGGGTTCTGTGGAAGCGAGTAGAGCATCTGCACGATTCTGGCCCAGATGATCGCCATTACTGCTTGGAGAGCGCTACCGGAAAAATTTTGTTTGGCGATGGCCGACACGGTAGGGATCTACCTCAAACCGGACTCGGTTCCGTGAGAGTGACGTATAAGGTCGGAGGGGGAACAGCAGGGAATCTTCCTGCTGGGCAGTTGAATCAACTGGAACAATCGATTCCGTTTGTCCAAGCCGTCAGCAATCCGGTGCCTGCGGTTGGGGGAAGTGATCAGGAAATGCTCAAGGCAGCCTTGCAGCGCGGTCCTCAAACCATTAAACATCGCTATCGAGCGGTGACGGCTGAAGATTTCGAATGGCTCGTCCGTGAAGCGCATCCGGAGATACCCAAAGTGAAGTGTTTGCCGAATCGGAACAGCCGCCTGCAAAGAGAAGCAGGGCATGTCACTGTGATCGTATTGCCCGCAGCGGGATGCTTCGGCACACAATTTTTGGAGCTTCGGCGTTCTGTCACGAACTACTTGCTTACACATGCGGCGGCGACGGTAGCCTCCCCCGAGCGGATTCATGTTAGGGAGCCTGTCTACTTGGAAATTGCGGTGACGGCAGAGCTGGCAGTGGGGTCTTTGGAGGAAATTGTAGAGGTGGAGCTGGAGACACTCGGCAAGCTCGCGCGCTTCCTTGACCCGATATCGGGAAATCTGCACGGTGGGGGGTGGGAAATAGGACAACGTGTGCACCCGTCGCTCTTGTTTGCCTTGTTGAAATCCGTAAAGGGCGTCCGCTTTGTGGATCATCTGACCTTGGCTGTATTTCGAACGGAAAATGGGCAACGAAAGGAACTACTCGCTACTGAATACGAAACGATCGTACATGGGATCGTCACGGAGGGTGCGCATCGAATCAGCGTCCGCGTTCACAAAAGCTAGGCTTTCTTCCCACCCAAACATTGAAAAAGGAAGTGTGCGCTATGCTTCCATCCAAAAATCTGGATGATCGCCACTTTGAAGAGATCGTAGAACAAGCAAAAAACGCGATCCCCAAGCTGCAGCCAGAGTGGGGTGATCACCGTCATCACGATCCGGGCATTACGCTTTTGGAGATGTTCGCGTGGTTAACGGAAATGCAGCAATATTATCTCAACCGGATAACGGAAAAGAACGAACGCAAATTTTTACAGCTCATGGGTGTACACCCAAAGAACCAGTCATGTGCGACGACGGATGTAACGTTTTTCGACGTGTCAGAAGAAGCGATCCTTCCGGAGAAGACGAGATTGTTCGCGGGGAATCTTCCTTTCGAGACGGAACATTCGCTTGTTCTGGTACCGGCCAGCCTGGAGCGTGTTCTGGTTCATACAGAAAGCGGAACGGCGGATGTGAGTTCATCCAATGCGCATAACGGTGTTTCCTACTTCGCATTTGGCCAGGAACCAAAGATAGGGAACAAGATTTACTTAGGCTTTGATCGACCGCTGCCAGTGGGGAAGGCAGTCTCCATCGGATTGCGCCTGTTTGAGGACTATCCTGTTCCAATTGTCCCGCTTACACCAACATCGCTTTTCGTTCCATCGGCCAGTCTCGAATGGGAGTACTATGGCCAGAACGACCGCACGCAAGAAATGGGATGGAGTCCGTTGCCACGAGTCTCGGATGAAACGATGAATCTCTCCTTTTCGGGACGAGTCCTGATCGAGCTTGAAGGGGCAATGAAGCCGCTCATGCTTTACCCCGCCAATGATCGGCCTCGATTTTGGCTCTGTGCGACATTGCGTACAGGTCGATTCGAATTGGCTCCTCGCATGGAAAAAATCGAGCTGAATACCGTGAGCGTCATCCAACGCGAAACCCTCAGTCAGGTATGGGAGTTTGACGGGACCGATCAAGTGGATCAGACGATCGTCCTTGCAAGCTCGCTATCATATGAAGGCACAGTAGAGGTTCAATGCAAAAAGGGGCGTTATTGGCAAAGTGGATGGGATCTAGATAAACCAGACCAAGCCGATACAGGTGCATTTTCGTATCGCGTCTCGCGCGACCCAGAACAGGGCACAACGATGATCCGGTTTGGAAGTGCAATGCCTGAAGGCAGCAGAAATATTCGGGTCATCGCCTATCGGAGTGACTTTGCAGGGCAGCGTTTCATTGGAGAAAGCAGTGGATTGCCACATCAAGTGTTTCGGCTGAATGTCCAATCGATCTTGCCAGAAACGTTTATCATTCAGGTGGCGCGTCAGGTCGAAGGCAGTCCGTTTCGCGTCTGGGAAGATTGGTCGCTGGTCACTGATTTTGACCGATCGGGACCACAGGACCGCCATTTTATGCTGAATGATTCGGACGGGGCAGAAATTGCGTTTGGCAACAATGAACACGGAGCTATTCCTGAAAGGCTGGAAGGCATGGCGGGCATTCGGATCATCTCTTGTCAGACAGGTCAAAGTGCGAAGGGGAATGTACAGGGTAGCCAAATTACCCGTTTCCTACCGCTCGCCCGGCAACGAACCACCGCGCAGGTGACAAATCCCCGTCCAGCCAGTAGGGGAAGTGAGCGCGAAACGATCGATCAAGCCAAACGCAGGATGAGAATGGAATGGAAAAAACCGCAGCGGGCCGTTACAGCAGAAGATTATGAGGCCATCGCGCTCTCGACACCCGGATTGCGTGTGGCCCGCGCGAAGGCAATCCCTCTGTATAAAGTAGGGGAAATGGGGGCTTCCGAGCAAAACGCAGCCGCTCAAATGACTGTCGTCATCGTCCCGTTCAGCGACCAGTCGACACCACTGCCAAGTGAAGGCTTCCTGCGGACCGTTCGCCACCAATTGGAACAGCGAAGGCTACTAACGACAGAAGTCCATGTGGCTGCCCCAGCCTATATCAAAGTGACCGTTTTCGCGACAATCGTGGTAGAGCCTGCGTTTGCAGACAAAAAGCAGATCGTGCTACAGGCACTGAAGCAGTATTTGACGCCATTGAATGTCCAAGATTCTTCGACTCATCAAGGAAAAGGATGGAAATTTGGTCGGCCTGTTTATAAAAGCGATCTCTACGAGGTGTTAAACCAGATCGAGGGTGTGCTGTACGTGACGGATTTGTGGGTTTCCGCGGAGGGCACAGGCATTATCAGGGATGAAGGTGGAGATATTCAGATTCCGCTCCATGCGCTGGTGTACTCAGGAGAGCATGTTCTGGAGCTCGTTGTGGATAGAGAAAGATAGACGGGAACAAACGGAGGAGTGGGCGTGGATACAATGAATCGTTTCTTTTCCCTGAACAATCCATCCGATTGGCAGCGGGGGGCCTGGTATAACCTTCACGTCTCCAACGAGGGGATCGCGCTGAATAAATCGCCCGAATATGTGATCGATCATGTGCATCTGGCTGGGACGACACATCACTCTCGACTCTTGGATTTTGCGATTGCACGAGTTGGCTCGTTGCTTTGGCTGGATGAAAGCGGGCATATCACGCATTACGATGACAGCAACAACTTCAAGGAGACTGTGTTTCGCGCTGGACGGGGGTTGTTTTCCAAAGACTCGTTTCTCGTCGCTGACGATGAATACATGTACATCATCGACCCCGAAGCAAGGCGAAAAGTTGGAGCATATTCCATAGCCAACGGCCAGTGTGTTTGGAGCTGGGAAGATGGGGAAGGACAGCGGCTTTTTCCTTTGGATGCAGGGCTGGATGAGGAAGGACATCTTTACATCACGACACCCGTGGTTGTAGATCGAGCCAACGAACGGAAGGAAATCGCGGCGGGAACACAAGTCGTCGTCCTTCGGCTGAATCGGGCAGGTAAGATAGACACTACATACACGCATGCGGAATTGAAAGTAACAGAGACAGCTACACTCCGTGAAATCAGGAGAAGAAGGCTGTTTCGCCTGTCCGTTGCCGAAGCGGGCGTTGCCTATCTATTTTTGGCACAGACGAATCAAGTGTTTCGATTCTCTTCGGAAGGCTCCGATGTGTGCACCTTGGCGATCCCATCAGGAACCAAGCCCGCGGGATTTGCCGTGGGTCCAGGTCCCATTCTCTACGTGGGTGATAGTCGTTCCATCGATTCCGCTCATGATCATACGCGATTCATTTTGCGTTTTCGGCCGACGGGAGAAGCACTTGCGCCATTGACCAACTACCACGGACGTGCAGACAAGCTCGTTTTTGACAAGCAGCAACGTTTGTATGTTTGGGACGCGCAGAAAAATGTTCTGACCATGTTGAGGCTCATCTCGCGGACGTCCAACCTGGATGATACCGGAATACCGATGGGCATCTACTTCTCTCGTGCATTGGATAGCTCGGAATTTGAAACGGTGTGGCATAAATTCACGCTGGATGCAGACATACCGGAAGAAACGCAATTACTCATCTCGACATTTTCTTCTGATCGAAAAGAGCATGTGATTCATGGAGCCGTACACAATCTGGATGATTTTTTGCTGAGACCCGACATGGACTGGAAAACCAAGCTGCAACGGACGGCCAATTTATGGGCGGAGCCGGTAATAAATGCTTCAGATGCGTTGTTTCATTCAGCAAAAGGCCGCTATTTATGGCTCAAAATCGAATGGCTCGGTACTGACTGTCACTCCCCGTTGCTCAGGCAAATGCGGATTTACTCGCCGCGCGACACATTTTTGCGGTATCTGCCAGCGACTTATCAAAGTGAACCTGCCAGTGCTGATTTTTTGGAGCGCTTCCTCTCCCTTTTCGGGACGTTTTACTTGGAGCTGGAGGAACAGATTGATACCATCTCGCGGTTGTTCGATCCTGATACGACACCTGGCGAATTTGTCCCCTGGCTCGCTTCCTGGTTGGGGATGGACAGGGAAGAGCATTGGACAGAGGCACAGCGCCGAGAGCTGATTCGTCGCGCACCGGAGCTGTATGCAGAGCGGGGCACTCGTGCGGGCTTGGAAAAGATGGTAGAGCTGTATACCGGGGAGCGCCCGATGATCGTTGAGTATTTTCAAATCAGGAACATGAAGGCGATCCCTGAGCTGCACGAGCTGATCTCTTCCTTGTACATGGATCATCCGTATCAATTTTGCCTGATCGTTTCGCAGGAATCCGCGAAAACAGAGCGGGAGCAGTCGGTTCTGCAAAAGATTTTGGAAGATCAAAAGCCTGCTTTTACAGAGGCAAAGCTCATCGTTCTGCGACCGGGCATCTACGCCGACCTCCATAGCTACGTGGGGATTAATTCTTATTTGACGGAGCCGTCGTTCCTTACGCTCGATCAAAATTTATCCATGCCATACAACACGGTGCTAAGCGGGAAGGACCGCAGCAGACGAATCGATTATGACACGAGGATTGGCCTGGATGCAGAGCTGGAGTAAGAAGCCGAGATTTATACGTGAAGTGAGGTGTTTGAGATGAAGAATCTGCGTTATTTTCCACATGAACGGAATGTGTATTTCAAAGGGAAGCTGTTGACCGTCAGAGATTTCGAATCAGAACAGCGCTATTTCAATGACAAACGTCGACTCACCAATCGTCTACTTCACGGGGGTGGAGTGGTATGCGGTTTGCAAGTGATCGCTGTGGACGAAAAGCAGATTTCGGTTGAGGCTGGAGTCGCTCTAGATTATCTCGGGAGGGAAATCGTACTTCCTGAGCCAGTGAAGCTGAAGCTGTCCATGATGGAAGGCTTTAGCAATAACGATTACGCGAAAAATGTGTACGTTTGCTTGGCATATGATGAAAAAGGCAAGGAACAGGTCTTCTCCGTCTCTGAAACCGTCGAGCAAGAAATGGCTGAATACAACCGGGTGGCAGAAGGATATCGGCTTTTTATCAAAGAGGAGGCACCACATCCTGCTTCCATCGAAGGGGTTCAACTGGTAGAGCAAAGAGTGCTGCTTTATGCAGATCCACAGGTGCGCATCTGGCAGGCGACTCCACGATACGTCAATCCGGGTGAAGTATTTTCATTGCAGTTGCACATCGAGAAGACGGTACAAACGTCACGCGTGGAATTCCAATACAAGCTGGATGCACCAGGGCTGACAGTCATGGAAAGCAGTGACGGAAGTGTATCCTTTTTAGAGCCTGTTGACGCGAAAGAGACGGATTACGTCATCTCCATTCCAATCAAAGCTGGCTGGGATCGCGGTACGGTAGAGCTGGCAGTGCTGGGTGGCAAGGCAGAGGTTCGACTCGGTGATCGCTTGGTGCACACGGATCTCGTTTCTGTCGGAAAAATCGAAATCACGACAGACGATCTGGTAGAGCGGCTCGTGTCCGATTACTACAGTCGCAAGCTGGATCAGGTGACACAAGCGAACGAACAGCCTTTTCTTTATTTGGCAAAAGTCTGCTTGCTGCAAATGAATGCGACTTATGTGATTGAGAAGGTTGTTCCTGTTCCGTTTGGTGAGTACGTGTATACACCAGCGCTTTTGCAAAAGCTTGCGTTGCGTGCACAGAAAGGAAAGCCAGTCGAGCAAGGCTCCCATGCTGATTCCTTTCGGGTGACCACGCGTGTGAAAGAAATCGCGGCAGGCGATAAGCCGCAATTCGATGTGAGCTACGATAATCTGGCGTCTGTCTACCAATTTGAGCTTGGACTGCCCCGAGCAGGAAAGGCAAATGAACAAGTAGCAACTGGCGTGGTGGAAATACCGATTGAGCCCTATTCATCCAACTGGCCGTTTGGGGTCAAGATCGGCAATCGTTATTTTTCTGAGGAGCTCAAGCACTCCCTCGGGAAAGGTAACGTGTATGTCAGTGCAGGTATCGAGGATTTTCATGCAGATGTGATCGATGAGTTGCTTTCCCAACATGAGCAAGTGATGTACGGGCATAGCAGTGTTTTTGATGATTCGGAGTATGCGACAGATGCAGCGCATTTTGCAGTAGGGGTCATCGTTTATCCGCAGAAAGGAACGTTTCGGATCGGCGTTCAGGTGAAGGGACCTGTTCAGACAGATCGGGTAAGGATCAGGTGGTGGGCGATCAAACCGCTGGCAGCAGGGACAGAGGGCGAGTCGTATCAAGATTCGCAAGAGTAGCAAGGTTTGCTTCATTTTGTATTTATGCTACACTTTCTTATTGTAAGTACATATCAGCGTTAGACGGGAGGAGATCCAATGGCAACACATATCTCAGATCATTCCGTTTTGAACAACGGGGTGAAGATGCCCTGGCTGGGTCTGGGTGTCTGGAAGGCAAAAGACGGAAACGAAACGTTGGCCGTCCGGTCCGCGATTGAGGCGGGTTATCGCAGTATAGACACGGCAGCTATCTACGGCAACGAAGCCGGCGTAGGCGAAGGAATCCGTCAAGCCGGGATTGATCGCGATCAATTGTTTATCACGACCAAGGTGTGGAATGCGGATCAAGGCTACGAGTCAACGCTGAAGGCTTTTGATGAAAGTATGAAAAAGTTGGGTACCGATACGCTGGATTTGTACCTGATTCACTGGCCCGTAAAAGGCAAGTATGTCGATACATGGAGGGCCTTGGAAAAGCTGTACCGCGATGGATATGTACGTGCGATTGGCGTCAGTAATTTTCATAGCCACCACCTCGAGGATTTGCGCCAACATAGCGAGATCGTTCCGGTTGTCAACCAAGTCGAGTATCATCCATTGCTTACCCAAAAAGAATTGCATGCGTATTGCAAAGAGCATCAAATTCAACTAGAAGCATGGAGCCCGTTGATGCAAGGAAATCTCGCTCATCCTCTCTTGGTAGAATTGGGACAAAAATATGGCAAGTCTCCTGCACAAATTGTGCTTCGCTGGGATTTGGAAAACCAAGTGGTCACGATTCCGAAATCGATCACACCAGAGCGGATTCGCCAGAACGCAGATGTTTTTGACTTCTCCCTGAGTGCAGAGGATGTAGAAAAAATCACTGCCTTGAATGACAACAAGCGTTTTGGGCCAGACCCAGATCATTTTGATTTTTAAAGGTACCATCACCTCAGATCAAAGGGGAGCCGCGACAGAACGGCTCCCCTTTTTCTTATACGTGCCTTCGATAGGCACATATATGGTTGTACATCGATTTGTCGGCAAGCTTCAGAAACAAGGTAATGTCTGGTCGTAGATTGGCTTCAATAATCCACACCCGGCCACTTGCGTCAATGCCCATATCCAGTCCAAAGACTTTCTGGCGGGTGTAATAGCGTGCCAATCGATTTGCAGCGAGTATGGCGATTCTTCGCAGGCGAGCAATTACCGTGGAGGCAGAAGCGCTGCGAATCGAAGAGCGTTGAATGGCTGAGCGGATCGGCAGCACCCGTCCCTTGCTTCTTTTGACATTGGTGATGATGTAGCCTTTACCTGCTACTTTTGCAAGCATTCCGGTGACGACCCAGGGAGAGCCTGGTCTTCTTTGGACCATTACTCTTACATCGAACAAGGAACCATTGAACTGTGCCAGCGAGATCCCGCGCTGAATCAGATAAGGGGTCGTTATTTTTCGGCGCAAATACCTGAAAGTCTCCAACTTGCCACGCAACGTGTGCTGTGAAGGTCCACGCTGGACGCGGTAACGGCTCTTGGCTTTCCGTGTGACGAGCATGACGCCAGCACCACCACTTCCTCCTGCTGGTTTGACGATCACCTTTTTGTATTGATCTAGAAAAGCATACAAAGACTGCTTAGAAAAACGACCTGTCCGGGGTAAGGCCGAGTCAAGCGCAGAACTTGCTCGGAGCACGCTATACTTGGTCAGTTTTGATTTGCTCTTTTTGCTCAAGGAGGTCATTCCCCCAATCGATAATGGAAACGTTGCTGTTTTGCTGTCAGTGTATGTCCTATCTGGTTTCAGCGTTTGTGGGAATGACCTCGTGAACAGAAAATAGGTAGGGGAGCCTTCGGATTCGCTCTTTACTATGCTTTATTTTTTCGTATACTGAAAAGTAGCATATTCGTTTCATCAGATGAAACGATCGGAACAAAGTAGGAAGCAGGTGTCAAACACTTATGGAAGAAGAACAAAAAGCAAACGTTCGAGCAGTCGATCGGGCTTTGGATATCCTGCTCTGTTTTACAGACGCTACGGATCTAGGCCTGAGCGAGATAGCGAGTCGACTCTCCCTGCATAAAAGTACCGTGCATCGTTTGCTGGCAACGCTGGAGAACAAAGGGTTTCTAATACGAGATGTTCAGACGGAGAAGTATCGACTTGGGTTTCGGGTTTGGGAGTTATCCGCCAATTTGTCGCAAAACGATGATCCAGCGATATTACTGCTGCCGGAGATGGAGCGATTGCGGGATTTGGTGGAGGAAACGGTTAGTCTGTACGTGCGGGATGGAAACGAGCGGATTCGCGTACAGGCAGTCCAAAGCAAGCAGCCGATTCGCAGGGTGGCGCCAATCGGGGCGCGTATGCCACTCACGGTGGGGGCATCCAGCAAAGTACTTGTTGCATATGCAGAGCCTTTCATTTTGCAGGAAGTCATCAGCGACCCGAATTGGCCTGACTATGTGAACAAGGAGTCTTTTATTGAGCAATTGGATCAAATCAGGAAGCAAGGCTTCGCGACTAGTGTGGAGGAACGGGAGCTGGGGACAGCAGCCGTAGCCGTCCCGATATTCAACCGCAACGGACAATTGGTAGCGTCTATTGCGGCGTCGGGTCCTTCCAACCGCCTGACTCCTGAAAAAATGAGCCAATATGCGCCTTACATCATGGAAGCAGCCTATCGGATGGGAAAAATGATGAAATAACGAATAAGCCAATCCAAACACACTCAGAAAATGTTTGGATTGGCTTTATTTTTTGAACGATCACAACGTATTCATTGTCGCACGGTTAACACCACGTTACCTTTCTTATGCCCCAGCTCCACATAGGAGTGGGCCTCCGCTGCTTGCTCTAGCGGATAAATACGATCGATGATGGGACGCAGTTTGCCAGCCTCGATCAGCTCCTTTAAAAACCTCAAGTCTTCCGCGTTTTCCTTCGTAGCTCCGCCAATCACTTTCTTACGGCTCGTCATGTTCGTCCATAACCCGCGAACGATTGGCAGAGGACTAAAATGAACCGCACGCAGGTAGAAGCCGTTCGGTGTCAGTCGCTCGACGCATGACTGAAACGGACTCTTTCCGACGGTATCGAAAATGATATCGTAGACCGTACCGTCGTCCTCGAAGTTCTCTTTTGTATAATCGATGATTCGGTCGGCCCCCAACGATCTTACCAGCTCCACATTCGATGTGCTGCATACTCCGGTCACTTCCGCACCGAAATGCTTGGCGAGCTGCACCGCATACGTCCCGACGCTGCCAGAAGCGCCGTATACGAGCACGCGCCTGCCGCGCTGGATAGTGCCCTTCCGGAGAAATTGCAAGGCCGTATAGGCACCGACCGGAACGGCAGCTGCTTCCTCAAACGACAAATTCGAAGGCTTCAGCGCGATACAACCGTTCTCAGGTAAGCATTTGTATTCGGCATACGCGCCGAAGCCGGTTCCGCACGCAGCATAGACGGCATCCCCCGGCTTAAACTTAGAAACACCACTGCCTGTTGATTCGACCACCCCGGCTAATTCGAAGCCGAGAATCTTGATTTTCCTCGGTTTCCACAGACCATTGAACAGACGTGCCAAGAAAGGATCTGCCTTGCGTAAACGCCAATCCCCCGCAGCGGCAGTTGCAGCATAGACTTTGATTAATACCTCGTCGTCCTTTGGTACAGGCTTGGTGACCTCTCGAAGCTGCAGGACATATGGCGGCCCGTATTGCTCGTATACGATCGCTTTCATCTCTTCGCCCTCCAATTATCCTTGGCTGTTTTCCTATTTTATACGGAGTGATTTGATTAAAGTTCTATTTTATTTTTTGAATGAGAGTGCTGATTTTTAGTTACTCGAATGAAAAACTTTACTCGAGTTAATTTATATACTAAGATAAACGCAAGTAGAAATATGGAAAAAGGAGTACAAGATGGCCGAAGCATTATCATTACGTGAGAAAAAGAAAGCAAAAACCAAATTCGCCCTTCTGGACGCTGCCTTGGAGCTGATGGGCGACGGGAGCTTCCGAAATGTACTGGTGGATGACATTTGTGAACGAGCAGAGGTGTCGAAGGTCACATTCTTTAAATTTTTCCCGCAAAAGGAAGAGCTCTTGATTTATTACATGAGCGTATGGCAAGCAGAGTGCTTTGTTGAGTTGCGAAGTACTGGCAAGCGGGGATGGGAAGCCGTTCGGCATATTTTTGCCAAGGTTACGCGCGATAGCGAGAAGCAGCCTGGGATCATGCTTAGCCTTATCAGCTTTTTAGCCGAGCAAAAAATGCACCCGTGTGTACCGCTTTTATCTGATGCTGAATTGTATTTACGCTTCCCTGAGGAAGAGGAGAGAGAAGCCATTAGAGCTACTGATCTGCATCAAATATTGCAAAAGTGCGTGCAAGAAGCATCCGAAGATGGTCAGCTTGCCCTTCATCTGTCGGAGGAGGAGGCCGTAATTCTGTTATTCTCGATATTTTACGGAGCCTATCTGACTGCACATTTGTTTCATGTGTCTGATTATATGGCGTGTTACGAGCTGCACTTCAAATCTTTGATAAGGTAGGGGAGTCGGATGGCAAAAGTAGTTCCGGGACGTTTTACAGCACAAATGGAAGGATCATTCGTCGTATTTATCATTGGGATGCGAATCAACCGAATGCTTGCGGTTCACAAGTGGATGCCAGTAGCCAATGCAATGGGAGGCATGATGCGAGAATTGTATCAGCACCCGGAGCTCGGACTGTTGAGTCACACTTCGCATTTTAATCTGCGTGAAATCACCCAAATCCAGTATTGGCGATCCTATGAGCATCTGGAAAATTACGCGAGAAATAGCCACAATCATCTGAGCGCGTGGAGGAAGTTCAACCAAGCGGTAGGAACGGATGGAACGGTGGGGATTTTTCACGAGACGTACTTGGTCGATGCGGGAAAATACGAATGCCTTTACGGAAATATGCCTGTTTGGGGATTGGCCAGGGCAGGTGAGCATTTACCGGCAGTTGGAAAAAGGGAGACGGCACGCCGCCGATTGGGCGGTGAGAACGAGCCAGCAGTCCCTACTCCTACACAATAAGAGAAGATACCTCGAAAGCTATACATCCAGTCGCAAACAAGCGGCCCTTTCTTCTTTTTAGAGCGATACAGCATTGGATTGTCTGTCCAACTGCTGCAAGGTCTAAGGAAGAGAGGGCCGTTTTGTTCGAGAAAAACGTTAAAGCTCCATGACGGGATGTTTTTTATATCTAACGGTAGTCAAAGGGGCATTTTTGGAATAACCTTGGCACTTGCATGAATGTTGTATAGTTGATCAAGCAGGTCAGTCTTCGTAAGCGAAAGGGACTGACATTTCAATTATGAAGGAGGTTTTTTGCATGAAAGACTTGATTCGCATTCGGGGAGCAAGAGAAAACAACTTGAAGAACATTTCTCTCGAGATTCCCAAGCATCGTCTCGTGGTGGTAACCGGACCATCTGGATCGGGTAAATCGACGCTTGCGCTTGATATTCTGCAACGAGAATGCCAACGACAGTATATGGAGTCCAGTGGAATGTCATCTGAATCACTAGCGAAGCCTCGTGTGGATTCGATCGAAGGACTGTCTCCCTCCATTGCGATCAGTCAACATGTGACCAACCGTAATCCCAGATCGACAGTTGGAACCGTCACAGACATGTATACCTATTTGCGGACAGTCTATGAAAAGAAGGGGGAGAGACGCTGCCAGAAGTGTCGCGCATCAATAGCACCTGCTGCCAATGGCGGAGAAATAGAAGCCGTCACGTGCCCGGTATGTGCCTATGTCCATCTCCCTCTGACCAAAGCAGATTTTTCGTTTAATACGCCCCAAGGTGCTTGCCCGACTTGCAGTGGATTGGGAACGGTCGTCGATATTGATGTGGAAGCCGTGTTTGATGAAACAAAGAGCATTCAAGAAGGAGCGGTTACCTTTTGGTACGAGGCGATTAATGAATATCAGGCTAGCGTGCTTGCGGCGGCAGGAAAACATTACGGCTTGACGATGAATCTGCCATTGAACGAGTACAACGAAGCGCAGTGGGATCTGCTCAAATATGGCGTGGAGAGCGAGGAGTTTTCTCGACACTTCCCTTCTGTTCAGCCCCCGAAAACCGTAGGAAAGGGAAGGTTTAAAGGGGTCATCACAGGCATGTGGCAACGCTATAGGGAAAAAGATGGACAATCGGGTGAAGCTGCTTACTTTCTTACCCAACCTTGTCACGACTGCCATGGTGAGAGGTTAAAGGAGGAGAGTCGCCTCGTTACAGTAGAGGGCAGGACGTTGCCGAGCCTATCGAAGAGCTCATTGGAGGAGCTAGGGGATTGGGTGGAGAGTGTGCATGTACGAGCTGCCCGTGAAGAAGATACGATTTTGGAGGCCGTCCTCCATGATTTGCTCATCAAGATCAAGCGCGTCATCCATGTGGGGCTGGGCTATTTGACCCTAGATCGACAGGCTATCTCTCTTTCTGGCGGTGAAGCACAGCGATTGCGGCTCGCTTCCATTCTAGGCTCTGGCTTGACTGGTGTTCTTTATTTGCTGGATGAACCAACATCGGGTTTGCATCCAAAGGACACGGATGGACTCGTGAAGGTCATGAAGGAGCTGCGTGATTTAGGCAACACGGTGCTGCTCATCGAGCATGACCAACGAGTGATTCAAGAAGCGGATCACGTGATTGATGTGGGGCCAGGAGCAGGACGTTTTGGCGGCGAAATTGTCGGGCAAGGTTCGCTGAAAGAATTGCTAAACCAGCCGCATTCTGTCACAGGCCGCTACTTGAAAGAACAGAGAATGCTGTCGTCCAAAGAGCGAAAAGGAACAGGTGAGTGGATCAGGATTGAAGGGGCCACGTTGCACAATTTGCGCGATGTGACCGTATCGTTCCCACTGGGAAGACTGGTTGCAGTCTCAGGTGTCTCTGGCTCGGGTAAATCGACACTCGTCTACGATTTGCTGGCAGCCGCTGCCGAGAAGCGAACCGGAAAAGCAACAGGGTGTCGCGCGATTACAGGACTTGAAGCCATTCAAAGTGTCATTACAGTGGATCAGTCGGCGCTATCACGCATGCAGCGCTCCAATGTCTCCACGTACGTCGACCTGTATACGCTGTTGCGGAAAATATACGCTGCCTTACCAGCAGCCAAAAAGCGTGGTTTGGATGCCAAGCACTTTTCATTCAATACGCCGGGCGGAAGATGTGAGCGCTGCGAGGGACTGGGGAGAGTGGAAGTGGACATGCATTTTCTATCCAACTTGCAGGTCGTCTGCCCAGATTGCCGCGGAAAAAGATTTCGTTCAGAGGTCTTGGAGGTAACGTACCAAGGCTATTCCATTTCCGATATCTTGCTGCTTAGTATTGAGGAGAGCCTCTCCTTGTTCAGCGAGCAAAAGAAGATGACGCAATTGCTGACCCTGCTGTGTGAGGTAGGACTCGGCTACTTGCAATGGGGACAGTCCGTGACGACCTTGTCAGGTGGTGAAGGACAACGGTTGAAGCTGGCTAGGGAGCTGAGTGCATCTTCGACAGGGCATACGCTGTATCTACTGGATGAGCCATCGACAGGATTGCATCCGATTGACGTCGAGAAGCTCCATGTACTCTTGAGCAAATTGGTCGATGCGGGAAATACCGTGATTATGGTCGAGCACAACACAGAACTGATCGCTGCGTCAGACTGGGTGATTGATATGGGACCTGGAGGAGGTAGTTCTGGAGGGACCGTGGTTGCGAGCGGAACACCAAAAGAAGTGGCAGCCACGAAAGAGTCGATTACTGGAAAGTTTATCCACTAATCCAATACGCGTCGATACAAAAAGGTCGCCCCGATTCTGCTGTGGGCGACCTTTTTGCCGTCAAAAGTCAGGTAGACGATCCAAATTGTTTTCCTTGATTCCGTCTGGCTCACTCCGCAGTATGTCTCTCCCATACTTGTGAAACACGTCTACATGGGCCAGCTTGCCAGCCTTTGCGTCGTTGAGTGCGGTGATATAGTCGAGCTCACGACCAGAGTCTGTTTTAAAAGCGATCAAGTCTCCATCGTCGTTTTTTCTGACGGCCACGATTTGCTCTTTCCCTGTATTCGTCAGTGGACTGTTATCATCATTTTCCTGGATCGCCTGTTGTTCTCCCTCATTTTTGTAGGCTTCATAAATTTGTTCAAAGCTCCGTTGATCCATGTATTATCCCTCCTCCTCTAATAGGGTGTCTAAAAAGGAGGAGAACATGTATTCGTTTTTTGCTTCCGGGAACTATGCTCGCTGTGAACTTAGAGGAAGTAAGGTCGCTGCTATCCGCTTATACTTTTCCTGGTCATGGATGCGATAGTACAGGCTCCGCAAAAAGTTTTTCACATTAATTCGCCCCGTATACGCTTCGATCGAATAGCCACTATCCAAACGATTCGCAAAACTCCGAACCCATCCATCGATCTCATCCAAGGAGAGTTCATCTCGATTCCAGACTGAAAGGACAGCAGTCACCAAGCGCTCATCTTCTTCGTACGTATAAACTGATTTTGCCCCTGCGACTGTTTCGCGGATGACTCCGAGAATTTGCTTCAGGTCAGTCTGATCCAGTTCACTGGATTGGGCCAGGTCATCGAGAGCGTCTGCAGCATGAGCGGTAGCATGCGCCCAGCCTTTTTCTTCCACATAGCCTCGCAGGTCTGTTTCTTGCCGTATGTAAGAGAAAAGTTTGTCTTTCACGTAAAGGATCGCTTCTTTGGCAAGAAAAGGATGATTCCGATGCAGGATCAGGATAAGGGGAAGCAATAAAACGGAAAAGGAGCGCGTGAATACCGAGTCAGTCCCACTTTCACCTATGCGATAAAATAAATGCTGGTCGTCGAGTGCAATCGCTAGCAGCTCTTGCAGCTGTTCAGGGGAGAGCACACCTTCCTCTATCCAATGAGAGAACGTAGAATAGATGAGCTCATCACGTAGTTGGGGATCGGGTGAACCGATGTGCGTAACCATTTCGAGCGCCAAATCAAAAGCATGTGGTGGCGCCAGAAAGCTATTCGCTCGAATCGCGAGCAAGGTTTCTTTTAATGACATCTTCTCAGCTCCTTTATTTTCCTAATTTTACAACAATGATGGCCACGACGGAATAAAAAGAAAAGAGGGCAGATTTGCCGATACCTGCCCTCTCTAAAAGCTGCTCCACTCATTCGGTTGTCAGGTGCAGCAGCCAGTCTTTCAAGTCAACGATACGCAAAGTTTTGGGCCCCGTAGTGGTCCCGGTTACTAGCAGGGGAACGAGTGAGTCCACCTCGTGCAAGGAACCGTGTGCCGCTCCCCCTATATGAGTGGGAGAGCTTTCGGTAATGAGCTCATGCCCTGGCTGAACAGTAACGACCACATATCTGCCTTCATGCGAATTCATCGCGCCGTAGAGCCTCGCCAAAGCGTCCGGATATTTCCCATACGTGATCCGGTCCTTGTTAATGGTGATATCGAGCAGACGCGGATCACCGCTGAAGGCCCATGTTTGACCATATGGATCGGTAAAGGGACCGTTTGGTTGATAGGCAAACTCACGGTTGATCTTGCCTGCTGTAACGACAATCTTTTTGTTTTCCTTCCTTGCTATGATGTCTAGCGTCGGTTCACGCTGCAAACGTTTTACGATATCGGATAACGAAATACGCGAGTTCAAGGCATAAATATAGGCCATCCGTTCGTTGGTCGAAATTACGATTTGGTCAGTAGGGGTCACAGGCTGACTGATTTTGGCTATTTGATAGTCGGTCAATAAGCTGCGCACGTCAATGGTTGCGGTCTTGCGATCATCCAGAACAGCGCTCTGGGCACTGTCTCCCATGACGATCCACCGTGCTTCTTTGATTGCCTTATCCCAAGATCCAAATGCATCGAGTACGGCTTGAAGCGCTTTATCCGCTTTTTCAATCCCTTCAATCGTAGCGGGTCCCTTCCTATGTACTTCCATATCATTTTCCGGCAAGTAGGTGATGGTAAGAGGGGGGAGCTTCTTGTTCGCGATGAGATAGGCAGCCTCCTGCGCGGAAAACTCATCATTCATCCCGTATTTTCGCCACATGCGCTTTTCACTCTTTTGATTCGGATCAAGCTGGGCAAATGCTGCATACGACATCAGTTTTGGTCCAGTCACATTCAGTTCGCCAGGCAAACGCGTGCCGAAATCAATGAGACGGGGGATTTGTAAGGAGTGCGGCGTTTTGCCGCGCCATAGAATCGCATTGATGGAAGCAGTATCCTTGCCTTTTTCCGCCAATTCTTCATGGATGGTTTTCGTTTGCGGATTGAGCTGGACCAGGTTCAATTGATGAAGGATATCTAGCAGCACTTGTGGCTGATCGATCTTCAGACCTTCTTTGGGACCATACCCGTAATAAATCATCCGCTTTTCCTTGTTGCTGAACCAGGATAATCCCGGTACATGATGCTCATTGGCATACGTCCCTGTAAGGAGGGTGCTGTCGATAGTTACCGACATGGTGGGAAAGGAGCTCACAACTTGCGGGTAATAGCGCCCGTTTGCAAGCAAATAACCCAAAGCGGGAGCACGGCCTTGGCGGATCGCTTCTTGCAGTGGTTTGTCCATTAACGAATCAATGAGAATGAACAGGACAGGCTTTTGCGATTCATTTCTCTCAGCTGAGGGTTGAGCCTTGAGGCTATGCTGACGGATTTGGGAAGCTGAGTCTGGCTTACAGCTGATTACAGTCAGACTCAGCGTCAACAGGAGAAGGATAGCGTATGTGAATCGCGACTTCATGTTTCCATTCCTTTTTTGCGAATTTGGTTTTCCCTATTTTTTGTTTTCGCAAAAAAATTATTCCCCAAGTCTGCCTCATTTAACCTTCCGGCAACAGATGAGAGATCTCTACAACCACCCCATTTTCTAAAAACAAACGAGGGATGCGATTACTGAGGGTGGCAACGACTTCATAGTTGATCGTCCCGAGCATTTCGGCAATCTCATCGACAGGAATCTCGCGGTTTCCTTGCTTGCCGTAAATCACGACCTCATCGCCTTGGTTTCCACTGCCTTCTCCCAAGCTAACCATCATCTGATCCATTGTCACTCGCCCTGCGATTGGCAACCGTCTGCCTTGATACAGAACAAATCCCCGGTTAGAAAGTGCGCGGGAATAACCGTCAGCATAACCAATTGGAACCGTCCCGATGACCTCTCCGCGCTTTGCTGTGTATGTAGCACCATAACTGATGGTAAACGGTGGTGTCAGCATTGTCTTTACATAGGAGAAGCGCGATTTCAAGCTGAGTGCCGGAACGAGCTTGACGCGATGGAGCTGTCGGATATAAGCGGATGGATACAGCCCGTACATACCGATTCCGAGGCGGATCATATCGGCGCTGTATTCGGGAAACGCAATAGAAGCGGCGGTGTTGCACATGTGTACGGTCGGAAGCTCGAATCCTTTTTCCTTCAGATAGCTGAGATACTGAACAAATAACTCATGCTGCGCTTTGGTCAATGTGTGATCAGGTTCATCTGCAGTGGAAAAATGAGTGAAGATTCCGGTCCATGCAAGGGAAGAGCTTGACGTTAACGCCTTCACGGCTGAAAGCAACCCAGATTTTGTCCGTACGCCCAATCGTCCCATACCTGTATCTATGTTGATATGGATGTTCAGACGATTGGAGAAAGCCGTTGTTTTGACAATTTTATCGGCTTTTTTGATCCAATCGGTCTGGAAAGCAGACAGATCGATATTCCAAGCAACCGCCTCTTTGACACGTGAAAGAGGCGTGAATCCCAGAACGAGAATAGGGGCTACAATTCCCGCCTTTCGTAAGACGATGCCTTCTTCCAGAATGGCGACAGCGAGGGAAGTAGCCCCGTACTCGAGGGCATGGCGGGCTACTCCAACAGAACCATGGCCATAGGCATTCGCTTTTACAACCGCCATGATCTTCGTCCGTTTAGGAATATGTCGGCGTATCGCCCGAATGTTTTTCTTGATGGCATCGAGATTTACCTCAATCCAGGTTTCGCGAAAAAACTGTTTCATCACGAATCCCTCCCTTTTTCTGGGAAACGTTTCCCTCTTCCATGCGTATTCACTGCATCTTCCACTTAAGCGTGGCCCATCAGGAAGAGATAACAAAAAGCAGACCACGGTGGCCTGCAAACGTAAAAAGAGCAGACTGCCGAGATACTCGGAGTCTGCCCTTTTCGTTGGGTGGGTGCTGATACGAACTTATTTTTTATTCGTTTGCTTACGCAGTTACTGGTTTACCTTCATCCAGCAATTGACGCAGAACCGTTTGCAGGATACCACCATTGCGGTAGTAGTCTACGTCTACCATGGAATCGAGGCGCACGATTACTTCGAATTCGAAAGTGCTGCCGTCTTTTTTCGTTGCTTCTACTTTTACGCGTTGGCCAGGTTGAACATCATCGGAGAGGCCCACAATGTTGAAGGACTCAGTACCGTCGATGCCAAGGGACTTCCAGCTTTGGTCACCAGCGAATTGCAGAGGCAGAACGCCCATACCAACCAAGTTAGCACGGTGAATACGCTCGAAGCTCTCAGCAACAACCGCTTTGATACCCAAGAGGAATGTACCTTTTGCTGCCCAGTCACGGGAAGAACCAGTACCGTACTCTTTACCAGCCAGTACAACGAGTGGAGTACCGTCTGCTTGATACTTCATGGAAGCATCGTAGATGGACATTACTTCGTCAGTTGGCAAGTATTTGGTTACGCCGCCCTCAGTTCCAGGAGCTACTTGGTTGCGGATACGGATGTTTGCAAATGTACCGCGCATCATTACATCGTGGCTACCACGACGAGCACCGTAGGAGTTGAAGTCTTTGCGCTCTACGCCGTTTGCTTGCAGATACAGACCTGCTGGGCTAGTTGGCGAGATGTTACCAGCTGGGGAGATATGGTCAGTCGTCACAGAATCACCGAAGAGTGCGATGGTGTTCGCTGCTTTGATGTCTGCGATTTTAGCGATTTCTCCAGCCAGGTTTTGGAAGAATGGCGGCTCTTGGATGTACGTGGATTTTTCATCCCACTCGTACAGGTCGCCAGTTGGAACGTCGATTTTGTTCCAAGCTTCGTTTTGCGTGAACACTTGGCCGTACTCAGCACGGAACAGAGCAGGATTCATAGCTTTGTCCATTGCAGCTGCGATCTCTTGTGGAGATGGCCAGATGTCTTTCAAGAATACAGGTTGACCGTCATTGCCAGTACCGATTGGCTCTGTAGTCAGGTCGATATCTACAGTACCTGCCAGTGCATAGGCGATAACCAATGGAGGAGAAGCGAGGTAGTTCGCTTTTACCTGTGCATGGATACGACCTTCGAAGTTACGGTTACCGGAGAGTACCGCTGCAACTGTCAGATCTTCGTCTGCGATAGCTTTGCTGGTTTCCTCTGGCAATGGACCGGAGTTACCGATGCAAGTGGTGCAACCATAACCTACTACGTTGAATCCGATAGCATCCAAGGAGTCAATCAGACCAGCGTCAGTCAGGTATTGCGTAACTACGCGGGAACCTGGAGCCAGGGAGCTTTTTACGAAAGGAGGCTTTTTCAGGCCTTTTTCCACAGCTTTTTTCGCCAGGATACCTGCACCCAGCATTACGCTAGGATTTGATGTATTGGTACAGGAAGTGATCGCTGCGATTACAACCGAACCAGTTTTCAGCGTAGCTTTTTCACCGTTTGCATAAGCAACTGGTGCGCTAGCTGCGATTTTCTCTTCAGAGAGACCAAATCCGCCTTTGTCGATCGGCGTCACGAGGCTGTTATTGAAGGATTCCTTCATAGCAGTCAGTTCTACGCGGTCTTGAGGACGTTTTGGACCAGCCAAGCTAGGTACGACAGTGGACAGATCCAGTTCCAATGTTTCGGAGAATACTGGGTCAACAGTCTCGTCAGTACGGAAGAGGCCTTGTGCTTTGGTGTAAGTTTCAACCAAGGAGATGAGGTCTTCTTCACGACCAGTTTGACGCATGTAGTTGATTGTCTCAGCATCTACTGGGAAGAAGCCCATTGTAGCGCCGTACTCAGGTGCCATGTTTGCTACGGTAGCGCGGTCAGCCAGCGAGATGTTGGACAGGCCTGGTCCGTAGAACTCCACGAATTTACCTACAACGCCTTTTTTACGCAGCATTTGCGTAACAGTCAAAGCGAGGTCGGTTGCAGTTGCACCAGCATTCAGTGTGCCAGTCAGTTTGAAACCAACTACTTCTGGAGTTACGAAATACAGAGGTTGGCCGAGCATTCCTGCTTCTGCCTCGATACCACCAACACCCCATCCAAGAACACCAAGACCGTTGATCATAGTGGTGTGGGAGTCAGTACCTACGAGCGAGTCAGGGAAAGCAACCAATTCGCCATCTACTTCACGAGTAGCGATTACAGTTGCGAGGTACTCCAAGTTTACTTGGTGAACGATACCAGTAGCTGGAGGAACCGCACGGAAGTTGTCAAACGCAGTTTGTGCCCAACGCAGGAAGCGGTAGCGCTCTTGGTTGCGTTCGAATTCCAATTTCATGTTGTTGTCCAGAGCGGACGCGTTACCGAAATCGTCAACCATGACGGAGTGGTCGATAACGAGGTCAACTGGAACCAATGGGTTGATTCGTTTTGGATCTCCACCAGCGCGCTTCATAGCGATGCGCATCGCTGCCAAGTCAACTACAGCCGGTACACCGGTGAAGTCTTGCAGAACGATACGAGCTGGCATGAGAGGTACTTCTTGGTTTACGTCGCGGCCTTTTGTCCAGGTCGCCAATTGTTGTACGTGTTCTTTAGTGATCGCGCGGCCGTCGAACTGACGTACAGCAGCCTCGAGCAGAACTTTAATGGAGAACGGCAGTTTGGAAACATCGCCCAATCCTTGTTCTTCCAACCCTTGCAGGCGATAGTAAGCAAAAGACTTGTCGCCTACTTGCAGGGAAGACTTTACTTTGTAAGCATCTTTGTTAGCCAATGTATACAACCTCCCTAGTAATAACTTGGAGTTTCATCTAGTGAAACCTTGTTTCGTTTCTTCATTACGAACCTATTATATACGATTTGTTTCCCGGCTTCTACCCCAAATTCATCATTTATATACAAAAATCATAGGTAAAGAAAATTGGATCACGAACGTCTTCTTATTATAAAGAAGAAAATTGCACGCACTTCAATTATTATCCCGTTTATATTTCGTTTACATTCATGCAGTATCTTATCTCTTGCAAGTGAAAATGAGTGGAGGAAAAAGGGGAGAAATGACGAATGGAACAGACCAATAGCGTAGCGAAATGGGGAAACTGGCGACCTTTCTTTCGATTAATAAGGGAAACAAAGCCATCCAAACTAAAAATCGGTGTCGCGTTGTTCATGAGCATCGCCACCACACTGGTTAGCTTAGTGATTCCGCTGTTTACGAAAGATTTGGTGGACAGCTTTTCCCTATCTACGATCACGACACCACAAATCATTTTATTGATCGTTGCCTTTATCGCACAAGCCATTGTGGGAGGGTTGTCCATCTACTTATTAAATCATGTCGGCGAGAGTGTGGTGGCCTCACTCCGTGAACGACTCTGGAAAAAGCTGCTCGTCCTGCCGATTTCTTATTACGATAACAACCGGACGGGTGAGACGATCAGTCGAATGACCAACGATACAGGCGTCGTGAAAAGCCTGATTAGTGATCAGCTGTCCAGCTTTTTCACAGGATTGATCACGATCGTTGGTTCTGTGGTGACTTTGCTATACCTCGATTGGCAAATGACGTTAACAATGCTCGTTGCTGTGCCGCTGTGCGTCGGGATTCTCATTCCGCTTGGCAGTCAGATGTACAAAATTTCGAAAGGACTGCAAGATGAGACCGCCAGCTTTACGACGATTATGAATCAAGTGCTCCAAGAGATGCGGCTCGTCAAATCTTCCAATGCCGAAACACACGAACTGGGGATGGGAACAAAGGCAATCGGGAATTTGTTCCGATTCGGGCTGAAAGAAGGAAGAGTCCAAGCCGTCATTGGACCGTTAATGTCCTTTATCCTGATGGTGCTGCTCGTGGTTGTCATCGGCTATGGTGGCATGCGCGTGTCCTCAGGAGCATTGACAGCTGGTGAACTCGTCGCGTTTATTTTGTATCTAGTGCAAATCGTCATACCGCTGGGGCAATTCACACAGTTTTTCACCTCTTTACAAAAAGCCATGGGGGCAACAGAAAGAATCATTACAACTCTGGACGCCGAAGAAGAAGATCTTTTGACAGGACGAACGCTTGAAAACGCTGGCCTGTCCATTCATTTGAACCATGTGAGCTTTGCATATGAGAACGGGGAAACGATTCTCGATGATGTCAGCTTTACGATTGGGGCCGGAAAAGTAAATGCGATTGTTGGACCGAGTGGCAGCGGCAAAACGACGTTGTTTTCAATGGTTGAAAGGTATTACCAGCCACTAAGTGGAGAAATCAGGCTGGGCAATGATCCCATCACGGATTTTTCCTTGAAGTCATGGAGAAGTCAAATCGGCTACGTGTCCCAGGAAAGTCCATTGATCGCCGGAACCATCCGAGAAAATATTTGCTACGGGATTTCACGGACGATTAGCGAGGAGGAACTGAAAGAGGCGGCAAAGATGGCCTATGCCGATCAATTTATTGAGGAATTGCCGAATGGCTATGAGACAGAAGTAGGGGAGCGAGGCATGAAGCTATCGGGTGGACAGCGCCAACGAATCGGCATTGCTCGTGCACTGCTTCGGGACCCGCAAATCTTGATGCTGGATGAAGCGACCTCTAGTTTGGACAGCAATTCCGAGATGATCGTCCAGAAGGCGTTGCAAAATTTGATGAAGGGACGTACCACCCTCGTGATTGCCCATCGCTTGTCGACTGTAGTGGAAGCAGATCAAATCATCTTTTTGGAAAAGGGAAAAATCACAGGTATGGGTACACATGAAGAACTTTTTCAAACCCATGAGATGTACCGCGAATTGGCTAGTCAGCAATTGCTTGTAAAAGAGAGGGTGTAGAACGTGACCACGATTATGGTAGTCGACGACGATCCGCATATTCGCGAGCTCGTCAGCGTCTTCTTGCGCAATGAAGGCTTTACGATAGTGGAAGCGACAGACGGACAGGAGGCACTGGACAAACTGGAATCGGTTGCCGCACAACTGGTGATTCTTGACATCATGATGCCGAACATGGATGGCTGGGAGCTGTGTCGAAAGCTTCGCAAGCATTATGATTTTCCCTTGCTCATGCTGACTGCAAAGGGTGAGACATCGCAAAAAATCAAAGGCTTCGAGCTAGGGACAGACGATTATTTGGTGAAGCCGTTTGATCCGCAGGAGCTGGTCGTTCGGGTAAAAGCGCTGCTCAAGCGTTACCGGATTGCCGCTTCGCATCAGGTTCATGCAGGGAAACTGTTGCTTGATCGTAAAACGTTTGCAGTCGCCAGTGGCACGAAAACATGGACCATTCCACTAAAGGAGTTCGAGCTGTTGTTCAAGCTGGCCAGCTATCCCGGACAGACCATTTCCCGCGAGCAGCTGATCGAACAAATATGGGGCTATGATTTTGAAGGAAATGAGCGTACGGTAGACGTGCATATCAACCGCTTGCGGGAGCGTTTTCCAGAAGCGATGTACGGCTTTTTGATCCGAACGGTCCGGGGACTTGGTTATCGATTGGAGATTGTCGTATGAAAAAGAGGCGACAAGAACATTCCCATGCTTTGCTGAAACTCGTAGGCGTGGTGGGCATATGTGCTGTTTTTGCCTTGTGCGGACTAGGTGCATACGGGATTACCACGCTCTTCTATGGCTATATGGGCTATCATCCCAATGATTTTGTAAAAGTGTTGGTCCATTCCGTTTTGAACTGCATGCTGTTCATCGGGGTAGGCATGATCATATCTTTCTTCACCATGCCAAGGCATCGGGGCAGGTTTCAACCATTGATTGATGCGCTCAGACGGATTGCCATGGGGGATTTTCGGGTTAATCTCGATATCAAGCTGGCAAACGAATGGGGGGAGCTGGTGGATGGCATCAACCACGTGGCGGAGCAATTAAATGAGATGGAGAAGCTACGGCAGGAGTTCATCTCCAATGTTTCCCACGAAATTCAATCGCCTTTGACGTCGATCAGCGGGTTTGCTCGTGCCCTGCATAATGAAAGACTTAGCTCAGAAGAGCGTCATCGTTACTTGGAGATTATCGAGTCGGAAAGCAAGCGGCTGTCCAAGATCAGTGACAACCTGCTTAAGCTCACTGCGCTAGAGGGCATCCAGCATGATTTAGAGCGGAAGCGGTATCGGTTGGACACGCAGCTACGCGCAATCATCCTCGCATGCGAGCCGCAATGGATGGGGAAAGAGATTGAAATGGACATAGACTTGGAAAAAGTCGAAATCGTCGCTGACGAAGATATGCTGAGTCAAGTCTGGACCAACTTGCTTGGCAACAGCATCAAATTCACGAAGGCAGGCGGGAAAATCAGCGTAAAGCTAGAGAGGGTAAACGGAGAATTGCTCGTGAAAATAATCGACACGGGTATCGGGATATCCAAGGAAAATCAGGAGCGCATTTTCGAAAGGTTTTTCAAGGCGGACCCATCGCGGAACCGAGCCAATTCGGGCAGTGGCCTGGGACTGGCAATCGTGAAAAAAATAATCGATTTGCATCATGCCACAATCGCCGTTGAGAGTGAAGTAGGGACAGGTACCACGTTTACGATTACATTTGTTCAAACAGCATAAAAAAGCTGCCCCTTCGTACCGATGACGGTCTGGGACAGCTTTTTTCATGACGAGTAAACCAGTTACGCGCCGATATACTTGGCATGGAGCGAACGTGCCAGGCTGATGTCATCTGTGCCTTGCACGAGGACGCGACCATCTGGGAAAATGACGAGCGTGTACGTATCGACACGGAAACGCAGCAAAAACTTGTTTTGCTCGATTTGTCCCAAAGGGGAAAGTCTATCAGCCAATGTATTCAGATCAAGTGTCATTGCAGTGGCGGGCGAGATTTGTACGGTGTCTCGACCGCAAAGCGAAACGGCTTGTCCATCCTGGGTATCCGGCTGCAAAAACGAAAATTGCTTGTGCCCACATGTTTGACAGTCGTCTCGGCGGGCATTGACCACCTTGATTTGCTGATGGCGGTTATGCCAAATCTCAAAGTGCTCCAAATTCGGATTGAGCTCACCGGTTGCGTCCACTAACAGCTTGAATGCTTCTGTTGCCTGATAGGAGGCGACGATGTGAATGATTGGTCCGATGACGCCAGCCGTGTCACAGGTAGGCATCTCACCCGGGTTTGGCGCTTCAGGGAAAAGACAGCGCAAGCAAGGCGTGATTCCCGGACGAATCGCGGTAAATGTTCCGGTCGCACTCACTGCGCCACCGTACACCCACGGGATACTATGCTTTACGCAAACGTCGTTCACGAGGTATCTCACCTGAAAATTATCCGTCGCATCCAGAACAAGATCGACATCTGCCAGCAATTCCTCCGCATTGTAAGCGGTGAGGTCTGCGACAATCGGTTCGATGGTGACGGCTGAGTTGATCTTTGTCAGCTTGGCGTGAGCGGCGATGGCTTTTGGCAAATGTTCGGCTGCATCGGATTCGTCGTAGAGCATTTGACGCTGCAGGTTGCTCGGCTCGACGAAGTCGCGGTCAATGATGCGGACAAAACCTACTCCAGCACGGACCATATGATTGGAGAGAACAGTTCCGAGCGCTCCCATGCCGACGATCGCTACACGGCTTTGCCCGAGCTTTTCTTGTCCACTGCGCCCGATTGGATGAAACAATATCTGACGGGAATAGCGAGTATCCAAGGCGTTACTCCACCTTTCCTTCTGGCATCGCAAGCGGATTCCACGGTCCTTGCTGATGCCCCTTCCATTCGCTTCCATCTTCCCACATTTCTTTTTTCCAAATGGGAACGATCTGCTTGAGTCGCTCGATGGCATAACGGCCTGCTTCAAACGATTCATTGCGATGCGCTGTTGCAACGGCACAAACAACCGCAATCTCTTCCACAGCCAAATTACCGATACGATGGTGCATCGCGACTTGCGCTCCCGGCCAGCGTTCCTCGATCTCTGCTGCGACCTGCTTCATTTTTTCAACAGCCATAGGGGCATAAGCTTCATAGGACAAATACACCGTGCGCTGACCATGAGTAAATTCCCGAACAGTTCCGACAAAAGTAAGGACCGCGCCTGCATGCGGGTTGCTCACCAGGCGAACCAGCTTGTCCGCAGAAATGGGCTCCTCGGTAATGGCAAAGCGCGGGTCTTCTTCTCCGCCGCTTACAGGAGGTAAGAGGGCAATCTCGTCGTTGGCTGAAATGACCAGATTTTTCGCCGCATATTCATGATTGATGGAGACAAAGCAACTGCCCAAAAGCGCAGAGAGCGCAGGATATTCTTTTTCCACTGCTTGCAGAAGATCGCTAACGGTCGCGCCTTCAGATAGGGTCAACTGTACTTCCCGGGCATTCGCACGTTCAGCGAGTCCGGCAAATAACAAGATCGTAATGGTCAAGACAATTCCTCATTTCCCTGGATGATACTACTCTCTAGGCTAGACGATATCATAAACCGATCAAAGTTGCCAATGAATGGGGTGTTTCAATCAGCAGTTGATTCTAAGGGGCGAAGCCTTCCTGACTCAAATAGATCTGGTCCGGGGGAAAAACACGTAATAGCCGATCATAGACGATCCGATAGGCGGAAGGATCATACCATTGTTCCAGTTCAAGCTGTTCATAGAGAGCGGGAATGCCGTTTCTTTTCGTTCGTTTACCGCCGCTACCATCTCCCATATAAAAATCGTCGACACAGACACGTGTGACCAAGGGGCGCAAAATCTCCGGGAATGACTCACTACTTGGCAAAACAGGTGCAATCGTTGCTTGAGTAGGGATGCCTGCTTCCGCCAAGCGCTGGAGTGTTTTGAGCCGCGCTTGAATGGGGGGAGCTTGCGGGCTAAAGTGCCTGCGAATCTCCTCCAAATCGGTCTCGACGGTCATGCTGACGCGGACGCGATCACCTAGCAGGAGCAACAAATCGGCATCCCGCCACACCAAGGGGCTTCTCGTCTGCACCAATAAAAAATCGGGTGGATTCTCTACCATGACTTCGAGTAAAGACCTCGTTACCTTTTCCGTTTGTTCAATGGGCTGGTACGGGTCTGTACTCGAAGACATGAAGATGGTCACCTTTCCTTTTTTCTTTGCCCGCATTAGCTCCTTGCGTAATAAATCGGCAGCTTGCTGCTTAATGTCAATCCACGTGCCCCATTGCTCGTTGCGAAACAAAGAGACAGGCATTTGCCGAACATAGCAATAGGAGCAGGCGAAAGAACAGCCTGTATACGGATTGAGCGAGTGGGTGTAATCCGCAAGAAATCCGCTTCCTTTATTGAGGAGGGTTTTCGGCATTTTATAGGAAAGGATGCATTTCATATTGGGCGTTCCTCACTTTGCATCATGAAAAATAATCCCGAGGCTATAGCGGGTGCCTGAGGTAATCGTGCTGACACCGTGGCGCAGCGTGTTTTTATAGTAGCCTCGCGTTCCCTGTACAGGACGATAGGATGTTGGGAAAATCAGGCCAGCGCCCTGATCCAAGGTTATCACATGTCCTCGGCTCTGCGCGCGCGGTCGTTGCTCCATCAGCAGAAATTCTCCGCCCCTGTAGTCCTTCTCCTTTTGATTCAAGGCAAAAACAACTTGAAACGGGAAGAACACCTCGCCGTACATATCCTGGTGTAAACAATTATAGCCACCCGTTTCGTATTTCAAAATCAATGGAGTGGAGCGCAGCTGACCCTGATCGTGACATTGCGCCAAAAATTCAGGGAGGGTAGCGGGATAGATGGCTTCACGCCCAAGCATTTCCAGCCACCGATTCGCAGTCTGCGCAAGCATCGGATAAATGCCTTCGCGAAGCTCCTGCAAAAGCGAGGGAAGGGGAGCCTGATAATAACGATACTCTCCTTCGCCGAAACGGTACCGTGCCATCTGGATCGTATTGCGAAAAAAGTCATTTTGTCCATACGTAGCGATTAATTCGTCGCACGCATCCGCGCTTATTAAGGAAGGAAAAGCAGCATACCCTTGTTCGTCCAGCTCCTGTTGCATGGAATGCCAGTCAAGCGCAGCGATCCTTTCTGTCAGTGAACTAGCCATGCTTCACACCCCGATTTGTCTTTTTCTCCAGATCAAGCAGAGTTGTCTTCATGGGCAGTCCTCCACGATAGCCAGTCAGTGAACCGTTTTTACCGACAACGCGGTGGCAGGGGACTGTAATGAGAACCGGATTGGCACCGATTGCAGCACCGACGGCACGAACAGCAGCGGGCTTTTCAATGATGTTCGCAATGTCGGTGTACGATGCCGTTTGACCGTATGGGATTTGGCGTAGTGCCTCCCAGACAGCGAGCTGAAAAGGCGTTCCAGATAGGTCGCAATCCATGGAAAAATGCTCGCGGGTTCCCTGCAAATACTCCATCAGTTCTGTTGCAAAAGGCTTTAGCCATGGATCGTCTTTCACCAGTGCACTTTGTGGACGATGCTTTTCAACCCACGCTTCCAATTCAGCAAAAGGCTGGTTGACCGAGCCAACATAACAAAGCCCGGCAGCCGTTGCAGCCAAGTAAATGGCCCAATCACCATGCTTCAGCATTGACCAACGTACCGTCTGATCCTTACTCGTTTCCATTTCTATACGCCTCCTTTGAGCTGTGTACGCACAGTATACCTCCAGCACCTGTTCTTCGTACGTTTTTAAGAGTGGATGAGCAAGATAACGAAACAATGTCATCTACATTCCCATTGCTTTTATCCAGCGGCGGGAGTAAGGTAGGAGGAGATAGAGGAGGAACGATACTAGTATGACTGATCAATTAACACATTTTAATGAACAAAATCGAGCTCGGATGGTGGACGTGTCTGAGAAGGACGTCACAAAACGGGTGGCTTTAGCCGAGAGCCAAATCAGCATGAAACCCGAAACACTCGCCCGAATCCGCGAAGGTCGGATCGAAAAGGGCGATGTACTCGCAGTTGCGCAGGTAGCAGGTGTCATGGCTGCCAAAAAGACGTGGGAAATCATCCCGATGTGTCATCCGCTGCCATTGACTGGCATCGACATACAATTTGCTTTTGTAGATGAAACGACGCTTGCGATTACAGGAACCGTGAAGACGACAGGGAAAACAGGCGTCGAGATGGAGGCTTTGACCGCTGTCAGCGTAGCGGCTTTGACGGTGTATGACATGTGCAAAGCCATGGATAAAGAAATGATAATCGGTCCAACCAGTCTGCAATCCAAAACAGGCGGAAAAAGCGGCGATTTCCATCGGGGAGAGAAGTAAGCCATGAGGCAAAAGTGGGAATCCTATCCGAGCAGCATTCGTTTATTGGCGATTGCTGCCGTCATTTTTTCTACAGGAATGGCGTGTATTTGGCCGCTAGTCACGATCTATATTCACAACCATCTCGGAAAGCCGCTGACTGTAGCCGGCTTCTTGTTGCTTTTAAATCAAGGCGCATTCTTGATCGGGAGTATTGTTGGCGGGATGATGTTTGACCGCTGGGGAAAAATGCGCACCATCATTGTCGGTTCCATCGGCGTTATTCTGATATCGATCGGCTTAGGTGTTACGCAAGATTTTACGATTTATGTTGTCTTGCTTCTACTGAATGGATTGTTTTACGGAACACTTTCTCCTGTGATGAATGCACTGGCAGTAGTGTTATGGCCGGACGGAGGGCGTAAAGGAATCAATCTGATTTATGTCTCCCTCAATGTGGGGGTAGCTGCCGGTTCTGCGCTGGGCGGCTTCTTGGCAAGTGTTTCGTTTGCCTGGACGTTTTTCGGTAATGCGATCTCGCAACTGATTGTGCTCGCCATGTTCATGCTCATTTTGCCGCGTCAATTAAAAATGCTAGAACAACAACGCGAAAACTCGACGACTGGACAAAGGATGTCTGAGCAAGCAACTGGTGATGCGCTGCAACTACCACAGCAAGAGCCAAAGGTTGTATGGGGAGCATTGCTGCTATTATGCGGGGGGCTATTAATTAGCTGGATTGTCTATGTACAATGGACGACGGTGCTGTCGACCTACATGCAATCCCTGGGCATTTCACTCCGTCAATACAGTTTGTTGTGGACGCTGAACGGAGGTTTGATCCTGTTTGGTCAGCCATTGATTGCTTGGGTCATTCGACGCTTTGCCCGTACGCTAAAAGCACAAATGCTCTTGGGCGCTTATATTTTTGCCTTGTCGATGCTGATTCTGTCGCAATCAACCGTTTATGCAGGCTTTGTGGCAGGCATGTTCGTCATGACGCTAGGAGAAATGCTCGTGTGGCCAGCGGTACCGGCAGTAGCTGCACAGTTTACGCCAGAGGGGCGAGAAGGCTTCATTCAAGGTCTGATTGCAGGAACTGGATCAGCAGGGCGGATGCTCGGACCACTGCTGGGCGCCTTCATTTTCCAATCGATTCATGCGCAAGGACTATTGTTTGTGATGGCAGGCCTGTGTCTGTTGTCTGTGGCATTCTTTGCCTTCCACACCTCTTTTCAAAAAAGAAGGCATCAAGTGCCGGTACAGAATCAAGCATCTTGACACGATTTACGTGCTCAAGTTAGTATGATATAGACGAAAAAACAGTATATTCCGTGTGTTTGACTTATTCAGAGAGGTGGAGGGACTGGCCCTATGAAGCCCGGCAGCGGATCTGTTCCATGTGATGGACAGATGCTGTGCCAATTCCAGCAGGATTTTTTCCTGACAGATAAGGACGTGACCAAGCTGATCTCCCCCTTTTTCTGTATGGAAAAAGGGGGTTTTACTGTATTGGGCCCAAGAAAGGAATGGAAGAAAGATGCGTATTCAACCCTCCGACATGATTGATCGACTCCCTACCCAGTTTTTTGCGACCCTGGTGGCAAAAGTAAACAAGGTCATTGCGCAAGGCCATGACGTCATTAACCTGGGGCAGGGCAATCCCGATCTGCCGACACCGCCGCACATTATTGAAGAATTACAGGCGCAAGCGGCACAACCACTCCATCACAAATATCCGCCTTTTCAGGGACGCGTGGAACTGAAGCAGGCAGTGGCTCATTGGTATAAGCAAGAATTTGATGTAGACCTCGATCCGGAGGAAGAAGTAGCGATATTGTTCGGCAGCAAAACCGGTCTTGTAGAGATTTGCCAAGTACTCATGAACGCAGGCGATGTTGCACTGGTTCCAGACCCAGGCTATCCGGATTATTGGTCGGGGGTTGCAGTCGTAGGCGGACGGATGGTCATGATGCCGCTGAAGGCGGAAAATGACTTCTTGCCAGACTACAGCCAGCTCTCCCAAGCTGATTTGGATCGAGCGAAACTGATGTTTCTCAACTATCCGAACAATCCGACAGCGGTCAACGCACCACTCGAGTTTTATGAGGAAACGATTCGCTTCGCCCGAAAACATGAAATCGTCGTCTGCCATGACTTCGCCTACGGGGCGATCAGCTATGACGGGAAAAAGCCGGTCAGCTTCATGCAGGTCCCGGGAGCAAAAGAAGTGGGCGTAGAATTTTATACCCTGTCCAAAACATACAACATGGCAGGCTGGCGTGTTGGTGCCATGGTAGGAAACCGCGAGCTGGTTCGTCTGATCAATCTCATTCAGGATCATTACTTCGTCAGTCTGTTCGGAGCGATACAGATGGCGGCAGCCAAAGCGATGACGGAGTCGCAGCAGTGCGTTCGCGATCTCGTCGCTGTTTACGAAAGCCGCCGCAATGCCTTGTACTCCAATTTGCATCGGATTGGCTGGCAGGCACCACCATCTCAAGGTTCGTTTTTTGCTTGGCTTCCTGTTCCAAGTGGCTTCACATCTATGGAGTTCTCTGACCTGCTTTTGGAAAAAGCGCATGTCGTCGTAGCGCCGGGAAATGGTTTTGGTCCGACAGGTGAGGGTTATGTGCGAGCGGCTTTGTTATCCAATGAAGATCGTCTCGCAGAAGCGGTCCAACGGATTGAGCGGTTGGGGTTGTTTACGAAAACAAAATAAAAGCGAGGCAATTTGGCCACACTACCATACAAATGGAGTGTGGCTTTTTTATTCTAGAATAAAAATCATTCTCATTATTGACAGATAATGATTTTCATTATACGATGACATTGTTAATGATAATTAGTCTCAGCAAGAGCGGGAGGGTACCATGCGCTATCAGATTAACGGTTACACGGATATGTATACGGTGATCGCCAACGAGCGAAAAATCGGCGGAGCCATTGAAGCAGGCCAGATTCGCTTGCGGACGGGAGAAATTTACGCCAATGCTGTTCTCACTCGTTTGGAAATGTCAGGTGCGCATTTTTGCTCGATCGGATTTGTTACAGAAGAAGGCAAAAGACTGATTGTCCATGTGAATGATATCAGCATGATCGCTGATGCTCGTCACGTCAACGTTTGTGAGCTGACGAACGAATGCATGAGAGTGGAGAAATCCGCAGAGAGATTGAAGCGGTTGAAGCGTCTCTGTGAACTAAATGAAGGCAGCTGTACGCCAACCTTCCAAGAAGAGGCATTGCTGTTGGCAAGTGATATTGGCATGGAAGAAGCGTCCACGCATGTAGACCTCTCTTTTCTCCCACACACAGAGAAACCACGTGTGTTCCGAATCGCCTAGGAAGATATAGCCCATACATATGGACCCCTTTTCGTTTGATACGAAGAGGGGTTTTTTGCATGCAGTGTGCGAAGACTAACGATTGAACAACCGCTCGACATAGTCAAAACCTATCCGCTCATAGCTACCAAGGATTGGACTTACGAGAGGGAGAGTGATAAAACAAGGATAAGCAAAATCAAGGGGGAACGGAACATGGAGTACTCATTTTCAAAAGCTGTTGAAGCACTATCCTCCTCGGCTGTCCGGGAAATCTTGAAGCTGACCCAAGGCAATCAAGTGCTCTCGCTCGCAGGTGGACTGCCAGCAGAGGATTCTTTTCCAATCGCAGAGATGCGCGAAGCGTTCAACCGCGCATTCGAACAAGGAGCAAAAGCTCTTCAGTACGGATTGACTGATGGATACTTGCCGCTTCGTGAGTGGATTGCATCCCGCATGAAGCAAAAGCATATGAACGTCGGTGTAGATAATATGATCATCACTACGGGCTCTCAGCAAGCAGTAGACTTGTTGTGCCGTGTATATTTAGACGAAGGCGATGTCGTTCTCGTAGAAAACCCTACTTATTTGGCAGCGGTTCAGTTGTTCCAATTCCGGGGAATCAAAGCGATTCCCGTAGACGGTGATGCTGATGGGATGGATATGGACGATCTGGCGAAAAAAATAGCCCAGTATCGCCCGAAAATGGTGTACGTCATTCCTACCTTTGCCAATCCGACAGGAAAGGTATGGAGCCTCGAACGCCGTCTCGGCTTGCTTCGTCAATGTAAGGCGCAAAACATTCTCATCCTGGAAGACGATCCATATGGAGAGATCCAATTCGATGGGGAAGCACCGTATCGCTCGATCTTCTCACTGGATGAGCATCCGACCGATTCCTGTGTGGTGTACACCAGTACCTTTTCCAAAATTGTCGCGCCAGGCTTGCGTACCGGATGGGCCATTGGAGATACACGCGTGATTCAAATGATGGTGAAGGCGAAGCAAGCAATTGATTTGCAGTCGAGCACAATCGACCAGTACGCGCTGTATGAGCTTTTGTCCCGCTTTGATCTGGAGCGCCACATTGATAAAATCCGCGAGTCCTACAAGGCGCGCATGGAATGGATGCATGAGCTCTTGGTAGCGCAAAACTGGGAGGGCGTACAGTGGGAAAAACCAAGAGGCGGGATGTTCCTCTGGGTGAATCTTCCTGAGCACATCGATGCTGAGAAGCTGCTGGCCCGTTCCGTACAGGAAGGTGTGGCATTCGTACCAGGGAAGCCGTTTTATGCAGCTGAGCCGCAAGTGAATACGATGCGCTTGAACTATACACTTCTGAACAGGGAAGACACGGAGCTTGCGATTTCACGACTGGGCAAAGCATTCCACGCGTACAGCGAATCTCTGGTGACAAATGTTTAATAGTAGCAAAAAGACAACCATTGCCATTGAGCTGGTTGTCTTTTTTGATTTATGTCTTACAGGGAATGCTCTCTTTGTGCCCGATCTAGCCATTCATTCACAAGCTCTGTAAACAGAAGCGGCTGCTCAATCTGCAAGTTGTGTCCGGCACAATCGAGTGCGGCAAATGAAGAGCGGGGATAGCCTTCGATGATATGCCAAATATCGCGATAGCCGACAGAATGATCTTGTTTGCCCACAACAAAAAGACTCGGATGGGGGAAGGGGGCCGTATCCAATGGGAAGGACACGCCGTATGACTGTCTGATTTTACTGAGGAAAGAAGGGTCAGACAGCATGTAGCCGTCGACAATCTCTTTTTTATAGCGATTCCACGTATAATCGGTAGCTACTACCGCCATCGACTCAAACTCCGCTCGTTCCGTCTCACTCAACTGCTCCCAGAGAGAAGGCTCCTTTACTAAGATGGGTTTATCCGGCAGTGTGCGCTTATCTTTATCAGGAATGACGTTCGGGCAGATGAGAAGGGCGCCCTTCACTTGATCCCGGCGCTTCTCGATAACTGCTCGTGTAAGATATCCGCCGTATGATTCACCTGCAATGAAAAAGGGCTCACCTGGAATGAGCTGATCGATGAACGCAAGGACAACTTCCAGAATATCGTCCGTGGTGTGGATATGTTCATAGTTTTCCGTTTGTCCCATTCCAGGCAGGTCTATGTAAAGTCGTCGATATCCTGAGCGTTTCTCAAAAATTGGTTCCAGACAACCAGTCATGCAGCGGTGATCAAGTGAAAAACCGTGAATCATCACGACAGGAAAACCGCTTCCGATCTCCTCATAATAAAGGTTGACGCCATTGACCTCGCATCTCATAAAAAGCCCCCCAACGACATTTGTGTCAGATTGTTTCGAAAGTTTGGAACGTACGTTCTTATTATATGTCATATGTTAAATATTACAAGGATGAAAAAACACACCCACAACGAGAATCGTCAATGGGTGTGTCAAAGGACTTCCTATTCTTCTGTTTCTTCCAAGGTGCAAATTGCGCTTGGACGCTTGATCCGCAATACAACGCACTCATATACACGGAACAGACTGTTCATTTGCTCGTCTCCGAGGAATGCGGAGTCGAAGTCTTCTGCAATCGCCAGGTCGAGATTGTGGCGGCCAGTCGCTACCAATACGCCGGAGCGGCCTTTAATGGTAGGAGATTGGAAGACACCATCTGTAACGAGATTGCGAACATGCTCGATCTCAAGCACGTTGGTGCCTTTGTGCACGCGATGCAAGAGAGAGTAGAGTTCAGGAGAAACAACCAGTGCATACGGACCGCTGTGGCCCATTTTCAACAGCTTGTTGCGTGCTTCCACGATATCGGCAAATGCATTGCCAGATTCCATCCAATCGCTCTTCAGATGAGTGAGGCGGCCTTTTACGTTCATCAGACCTGGGAGGTCGAATTCCGCAGCACCGTTGAAGATCAGATCGTCTTCCATCAGTGCACCGCCAGCAGCTGCATTGGCAGCCGCGCTCATGTCCAAAGGCATGCCCAGTGTGCGTGCTTGGGCAACATCGCGCCAGTAGAGCATGAAATCCTTGTACAGGATCGGAATCGTCATGCTGACACGGCGGCTAGGCTGTGTCATTTCCAGTGATTCTCCACGCAGGGAGAGACCGCCAAAACGAGATTCCTCATATACATCGTTGGTAATGGTTTGGATGCCTTCACCCAATGGTCCATAAATATCGATAAAACGACGTCCTACCAGCTGGCGGCGAGCCATGTCAACGACAGTTGCGTCCAGCTGGTTCCATTCTTCAGTCGTCAAGGGAGAGTCTGGGTATTTACGAAGCTTGTCCATAGTGTAACCTCCATGTCATTTCAGGATTTCCGGTTCTTTACATTCCTTTCAAGCTACCAACTGTCAGCCCTTTTTTGCCAGAAGCTGCAGGGGCGGAATGCTTGATCACGGAAGCAACACCGTGAGGAGCGGAAGCCGAAGCTTTCAAATGATCTACCTGGTGAATGTCGTGCCCCTCATCGTGATCAGTGAGATCAGGATGAGCCGCATCAGAGAATCGCTGACTCATGTTCGCCATGATCTCTTTGACAGTCAAATAGTCTGTATGCGTCTTTTCACGCATGCCATCCAGGAGCTGACGTGTTTCGTCATCCTTGAACTCATACAGAGAGAGCTCCAGATGCTCGCGGAAATTGTGCAGTCCAAAACGTTCCAGATTCACATCGGACAGCATTTGCGAGAGGTCGCGATCACTTAGCTGATCCAGGCTTTTTCCTGAGGATAGCTTCTCCAGGTAAGGAACCAATTCCTGCAAGCGATCCATGCGCTGTTCTTCTTCTTCCAAAATGTGATGGTAGTAAAGACGAGTATGCTCGTCCGTTGCCGCGTCGATAATCGGCTGGATAACGCCCATGAAGCTGTTGATATAACCTTTGGTGCGATCAAAAATGGCGTGCAGCTGTGTAATTTCTTGCACCTACGCCACCTCCTCATTCACAATCTATTTTTTCATTATACCGTTGGAAAAAACACCCGGGCAACACCTATGTACAATTTCCTATGATTACGAAGAATATGGTGCGGTGTAATTTGGAAAAGAGGGCGGGAACGCTAGAGCGTCGTGGCTTTGCCTATCGGCTTCGTTTCTAGTTTTGTTTTTTGACAAAAAAGTTATCATGGAGAGTATTGTCAAAGGCTATTGGGAATGATAATATTTATCAATAAGAGTGATATTCATTATCAATTAGCATTCTGAGAAGAAAACATAAATTCTACAATCACCTAAATTTAAGGAGGTAACAAGTTATGTCATCCATTTTAGTAATTGGCGGAGATCGCCTGGGCAATATTATCGAATTTCTGCAAGGGCAAGGCTTCAAGGATATTCACCACGTAACTGGACGGAAAAGCTCGCAAACCGGGGTGAAAATTCCAGCTGGTATCCACATGATTCTGGTGTTAACTGATTTCGTCAATCACAACTTGGCCAAAACCGTGAAAAACCAAGCTAAAGATCGCGAGCTACCCATCGTTTTCTGCAAGCGTTCGTGTTCTGCGATTGCCAAAGCTTTTGATCTCACTGCGTAAATACATACTCTCCCGGTAGGGCAGACTACGATCGTGAGTCTGACACCAACGGAGGAATGATGCGTATGGAACAGAATCGTTTGAGTGAAATGCCTATCGCACAGCTTACGGCCGCTCAGCTGCAACAATTAAAACAGGCAGAAGAACAAATCAACACAGAAGGTCCAAATGTATATCTTATTGCATTAGAGAAGCAATCCCCGTCCTCCTAGACGGGGTTTTTTTATTGAAACGTGTGCTTCTCACTTGAATACGTATTGCTCCAATTGCATTTTGAGGGCGTCAATTCCGATGGCGAAGCCCAAGCATTGGCTGGATTGAATGATGAATGCATTGAGACCAACGACTTCCCCATTCAAATTAATGAGTGGACCTCCGCTATTTCCTGGGTTAATGGCAGCATCCGTCTGAAAAATTTCTTCGTACATTCGCTTCGCAACCTGTAAGCGGCGGTTTTTGGCACTGATGATCCCCGCTGTCACAGAATTTTCCAAACCAAGTGGGGAACCACCTGTCGCCATACAGGCAAAATTAGGGGCGATTTCAGTGAAAAGACAACAGATGCAGGCAGACCTCTCGATTTTTCTGACCAGAGGCAGCGTCAGTTGCTTCCGCGTCAATACGTTGGATGAGTGTGCACACGAGTACTCGCCGTTCTTTTTCATTTGCATGCGTCCAAATGAGATGCCAATTGGAAAGCACATCTAGATCAAGCGGTTGTCCTTTTGAAAAAGCAGAGGAAGTCCGTTCCCGTTCTTTTGCAGCCAGCTCCAACCCACTGATTTTCTCTCGTAAGGCAGGGAGAGTAAGGAATCCCTCTTCATAAGCTTGTTCCCAGCGCTGCCTTCGAATTTGCAGCTGTTGCTCGGTTTCTTTCGTGGGAGCGCGGGAATTCGTCTGCAACACAGTCTGATACACTTCCTTCAACGCAGCGATTGACTCTGGCGAATGGTGCATCAGCTCGTGCACAATGGCTTTTTCCAAGCGATCCTCACGTATGGCAGGAGCCTCACACGTACCAGCCAGCTTGTTTTTACATAAGTAGTAGCGGTGCGTGTAACGTTTTTCCCCTTTTCCCGTGATTGTGGTTGTTTTCCCGCGCATAGAGGAGCCGCAACGCGAGCAGTACAACAATCCGGAAAAGAGGTAGCGGGAGCTGAGAACGCGGGGATGGCTTGTGCCGCGAGTACTCATCCGCTCCTGCACCCGCGAGAAACATGGCTGATCGATGATGGCCGGGTGAGTTGCCTCTTCGATAATCCATTCCTCCGGGTCATTGCGTTGTTGATCGGCGTCGGTGTAATTCCAACGCAACGCGCCATGATAGACTGGATTTTTTAACAAGCGAAGCACGGCACTTGCACTCCATGAAGCGCCATTTTTGCCGCGCAATCCAGAATGATTCGCCCATTCAGCGATTTGGCGAGGAGATTCGCCTCGATCATAGCGCTCGAACATGCCGCGTACGCCATCTGCTTCCCTTTGATTCACGACTAGCGTTCCTCGCACCAGATTGTATCCAAATGGTGCAGGTCCTCCTGGTCGTTTTCGTTCTCTTGCCATCTGGCTCATGCCCAGCTTGACCCGTTCCGCCAAGTTTTCCCGTTCCCATTGTGCGAGGGCAGCCACTAGTGTAATAAACAGTCGTCCGATTGCCGTAGTCGTATCGTATACCTCGGTACAGCTTTTAAAGTGTACCGCATGTCGATCGAACTCCTGCAGGAGCTGATACAGATCAAGGACAGAGCGAGTGAGCCGATCGAGTCGATAGACGAGGACGACATCGATTTCCCCCGTTCGAATATCCTGCAGGAGCTGACCGAGTGCGGGGCGATTGGTATCTTTGGCACTTACGCCTTCATCTGCGTAAACTGCATGGACTTCCCAACCTTGGGAGTGAACGTACGAGAGCAGTTTTTCCCTTTGAGCAGGGATCGAAAATCCTTCACGTGCCTGATCTTCCGTACTGACACGAATGTAGACGGCCGTTCGCATCGCCCGTCCTCCCTTCATCTCGGGTTGCTAGAGTCTACAGCAAAAGGGAGGAGCTTATGCCTGACCGCAAATAAAAAACCCCGCTTATCCGTCTTGGACAAGTGGGGCTATGCTACATCCAATTTTGGCCCCATTCGTGAATGGAATCAATAACAGGACGTAGGGCTTTTCCTTTTTTGGTCAATTCGTATTCAATGCGAACCGGAATCTCCGGGTACACTTTGCGCTCCAAAATCTCGAGCTCCTCCAGCTCCTTCAGCCTTTCAGAGAGCATTTTGTCGCTCATATGTGGAACCATTTCTCGGATATCTTTGAATCGTACAGTCCCGCGTAGCAACACATGAATAATCAGGCCGGTCCAGCGTTTTCCAAGGACGTTCATTGCACATTCATATTTTGGACACATGTGTTCGCCAGAATAATCTTGACTCATATCGGCGTCACCTCTATCTAGCAGCATTATTGTTGCCCTTTATTCTAACAGATAAGCTTGAAAAAAGTAAGTAACGAAAAGTTGGAATGACACTTTGTCAATGGCCGAGAAATCAAGCCCGTTTTCATGGACAAATGTTTCCCTATAAGGTGTCCACACATACACTAATCGCGAAAGAAAAGAAGCGAAGAGGGTGTTACGATGCTTCCAAAACGGGTAATCGGCATTTTAACCTGGCGGGAGGGTGTACGCTTTGAGGAACCGGATTATTTGCGAAGGCTGGTTCAAACAGGGCGAAAGCTAGGCGCAGAAATCTACCTGTTTTCGCATCAGGACGTCAATGTTCCTGCCAGAAAGATCAAGGGCTACATCCCTAAACAGAATGGGGGCTGGATGAGTAAATCATTCCCTTGGCCAGAAGTTGTAATCGATAGGTACCGACGCAGGGTAAAGGAGTATATCCGGCTGCGAAATAGCGATCTGTTTTTCTTTGCTAACAGTCCGTTCAGCAAGAAATGGAGGGTGACGAATCTGCTCGCTTCCGATGAGCGCGTCAAACACTGGATTCCGGAGACGCATGTCTACGACAAAGGTTTGGTCCGAAACATGCTCGCACGCCATCGGCTCGTCTATATCAAGCCAGGCAATGGCACAGGGGGAAGAAGCATCCTCAGAGTGAAGAGCATCGGCAAGGAGTATAGCCTCTCTGGACGTGACAAAAAGCATAAGCATCATGTGGCCCGGATTGCTACGGTGGAAGGCGTGGAAAAATGGGTCAAAACGTGGGTGGAGGAACAGCGTATTCGCGATGGTAATTTCCTGGTGCAGCAAGGATTGGATCTGGGACTGCTACGCAAGCATGTCGTCGATGTACGGCTATTGATTCAAAAAGACGAGCGTGGGGAGTGGGCGGTGACAGGCTGTGCAGTACGCATGGGAGAGAACGGCAGTGCTACTTCCAATTTGCATGGGGGAGGCAATGCGATTCCCTTTGACTGGTTTATGTCCAGGCGATTTGGAGGGGAGCGGGGAGAGCTGATCAAACAGGAATGTTATCGGCTTGCTTTTGATGTAGCAAACACGCTCGAGGACTATTTCGGCCGCATGATGGAATTCGGACTGGACATTGGGGTGGATGTGGACGGACGTGCGTGGTTAATCGAAGTGAACCCCAAGCCGGGGAGAGAGGTTTTTCGCCAGATGGGTGACATGGCGCTATACAAAAAGGCGATAGCTCGTCCCGTTCAATTTGCGCTGTATTTGGCTCGGAACTAGGCTTGTTTTTTGTCTCTTTGAACACAGGTGGAGATCCGACGCTAATGACCCATTCTCCTACTTTTGTATGAGAGGAGTTGCCTAGTGGCAGCGGATATAGCTTGCAGTCTGCATCAATTTTGATGACGGCGTAATCCCGGACTCGATCAGCTATAATGCGTTTGGCTTCAAACACTCTACCGTTATATAGCTTCACGAAAATGTTTTTGGATTTGCCGATGACATGCTCGCTCGTCAAGATATACCCTTTCGGATGAAAAAGAAATCCGGAGCCAAAGCTTCGTTCCGTGGGTGGAGAATTATCTTCATGATCAATGAGGCTGCGAATTAACGAATCCACGTCTTTGGAATGGGGAGCATCTTCGGTCACGATGGAGACTACTCCCTCTTGAACTCGCTCGACAATGGGAACGAAGAAATTAAATGGGTGCAGACTGCTGCTGCTCACAGGGTACTTTACCCGCGTATATTGGGACCATTTTTTACTTTTCACCGATCTCTCCCCCTACAGCAGATAGGTATGTATCATCTTATGGGGAGCGGAGGGGGAAGGGACGCCCAATTTCTAGTCGAGTGTATCGATATATCATTAATTTTGATTGATATAATAAAGAAATAGCATTGGTATAATTATTTGAATGCCTTTATAATAACATGTAGTTAAAGAATATTTTGAACATAAAGGCTAAGTCCTAGCCGCTAGAGAGAGAAAAAGAACGGTAACGGAGGATGCGAAGAGATGGATGTTAAAACGATCATACTGGGTTTCTTGAGCTATGGGGAAATGAGTGGCTACGATATTAAGCAAGCGTTTACAAACAGCATTGGATTCTTTTATGACGCTAGCTTTGGTGCTATTTATCCAGCATTGCGCAAACTGGAGGAAGAAGGCTTCGTAACGAAGCAAGAAATCATTCAGTCTGGCAAGCCTAACAAGATTTTGTACCGTATTACAGAAGCCGGAAAACAATCTTTCCGTCAAGAAATCCAGACGCCTATCTTGCCGCCAGTATTGCGTTCAGACATGCTGGTTAAGATTTTCTTCGGCAAGAGCCGCTCGATCGACGAACAAAAGGATTTGTTAGAGGGCTGTTTGGATACACAACGTCAATTGCTCCAACAAAGTAAGGCCTCTTATAAAAAGCTGGAAATGAATTTTGACGAATATCAACGTTTTTGCTGGGAGTATACCATTCATCATCTGGAGTCAACGATTTCCTTTATGGAACAAAAAATGACTTCCTTATTGAAACAACCAGCTTATTCCGTTTAGCCACATAAAGCGAAGGGCTCATGTCTTATGAACAATGAGCCCTTCGCTTATTTTCATTTATTTAAGGTTTTCTGGATTGAGGCATTCGAGCTCAGGTACAACGAAACGTCCGTCTTTGCGGATCAGGCGATCGTCGAACCAAATTTCTCCACCGCCCCATTCAGGACGTTGAATCATAACCAGATCCCAGTGCACGGAGGATTTGTTTCCGTTAAATGCTTCATCGTAAGCCTGTCCTGGTGTAAAGTGGAAGCTTCCATCGATTTTTTCGTCGAAGAGGATGTCTTTCATCGGGTTTTGAATGTACGGATTCACACCAATCGCAAATTCCCCAACGAATCTGGCACCTTCATCTGTATCAAAGATTTCATTGATCTTCTCTGTATCGTTTGCAGTTGCCTCGACGATTTTGCCATCCTTGAAGGTCAGCTTGATATTGTCGTATGTAAAGCCTTGGTAAGGAGATGGCGTGTTGTACGCGATCGTACCATTGACGGAATCACGGACAGGAGCAGTAAATACTTCTCCGTCAGGGATGTTGGCTTCACCTGCACATTTGATTGCCGGAATATCTTTGATGGAGAAGGTCAGATCGGTGCCTGGCCCTACGATACGTACCTTGTCGGTTTTCTCCATCAGCTCGACCAAGCTGTCCATGGCTTTATCCATTTTGCCGTAATCAAGCGTGCACACTTTGAAATAGAAATCTTCGAAAGCGGCGGTGCTCATGTTAGCCAACTGAGCCATGGAGGCATTTGGATAGCGAAGCACGACCCATTTGGTATGCGGTACACGAATATCCAGTACAGGACGCGCTAGCAGCTTGGAGTGCAGTTGCATTTTGTCTCCAGGCACATCAGAGAGCTCACTGATGTTGTCTCCGCCGCGGATGCCAATGTAGCAATCCATTTGCTTCATGAAAGCCACATCTGCTTCACGCATGATACCCAATTGTGTTTCGTTGGCACCCATCAAGAGTTCGCGCTGAACGGATTGGTCGATCAGTTGGACAAACGGATTTCCCCCAGCTTCGTATACCTTGGTAATGACAGCTTTTGTCAGATCGGTAACGTTGCCAATGGAGTAAATTAAAACGTTTTCATCTGGCTTGACAGTCACCGAATAATTGACGAGGACGTCAGCCAGTTTTTCAATTCGTGGATCTTTCATAGGAAGGGGATCCCTCGCTTTCCATATCATTCTTTTCCATTGTACACAACTCAAACAGAAAAAAGCTACCCACTGGCGAGGGTAGCTTGCGGAGGAAACGCGCTTGAAGGATTCGGTACTTCATGTATATGCAACGGCCTGCTAAATATGGCTATATCTTCGGGGAAGAAAGATTAGTCGCAGCTGCACCCGATAATAACCAGCAGGATGAAAAGAATCAAAACCAGAGTGAATCCGTCGAATTCTCCATTAAAGATGCCGCTCATCGAATAAACATCCTCCTCATATGTGTGTTAAGCCTCTTGTGCTTACATCTACAACATATGGGTGATGGCATAGGACCGAACCGGGCATCCGCCCATTTTTAAGAAAATTGTTTGGGGAATCTCTCTTTTTCATACTCTTGCAGTTCTCGATGTTTATTATTCTGAAAAGCAGGAAAAGCTAGAGGATACCAAAAGACTTTGCAAGTATGAAAGGATGTTTATGTGATGCAAAGATCATTATCGAGCCTGCAGCATGATCTGGTCCAAATTACGATTAATGTTGGAGAAGAATTTAAATCCATTGTGTGGAAAGCGCAGTACGATATGGACTTCAATACAGAGTGTCTCTTTTGTTTCTCCGAGCAAATTACCGGCTACCGTGTAGAAGATGAAGACGGAAAAGCGGGGAAAGTCGCTGTTTGTCCGCATTGTGAAAAAGTAAACGCCATCTATGCGTGAGATTGAAAGTTTGATCGTTAAAAGAAAGATGATGCTGCTTGTTGGCATCGTCTTTTTTCTTTCATTTTTTAGTAAGGTACCGATGTGCCAATAAAGCTGGTGAGAAGAAAAAGCACAGGGCTCGTAGACCTTGACAACGCCTACCCAGTCGGAAC